>NZ_DAVZJY010000001.1:0-63320 GCF_052272535.1 Sutterella sp.
GACGGCGCTTCCTCCCCTGTCTGAAGACAGAGGTTTCCGCGCCGATTTTCTATGACGACTCAGGAATTCATCCGCAGCGCCTGGCGGGGCGACACGCTCGACGCCCTCAAGGCCTTCATCCGCATTCCTTCGAAGAGCTCGGCCTTCGACGCCGACTGGGAGAAGCACGGCTTTCTTCTCAAGGCCGTCGAGGACGCGGCCGCCTGGGGGCGGGAGCGCTTCCCCGAGGGGCGCTTCGAGGTCATGAAGAAGCTCGGCGTCACGCCCGCGCTCTTCATCGACCTGCCGGCGTCGGGCGGTCATGCCGGGCGCCCGGTCTTCGTCTACGGGCATTTCGACAAGCAGCCCGAAACCCCGGGCTGGTCCGAAGGCCTCGGCCCCTGGACGCCCGTCGTGAAGGACGGCCGCCTCTACGGACGCGGCGCCTCGGACGACGGCTACAGCTTCTACGCGGCGCTCACCGCCGTGCGCGCGCTCGAGGCTTCCGGCGCCGCGCACCCGCGCATCGTCGGCTTCTTCGAGACGGACGAGGAGTCGGGTTCGAACGACCTCGTCCACTACCTCGAGGAAATCGCGCCGCGCTGCGGCGACCCCTGCGTGCTCGCCATCCTCGACCTCGGCATCGGTGACTACGAGCGGCTCTGGCTCACCCGCAGCCTGCGCGGCGTGGTGAGCTTCAAGCTCAAGGTCGAGGTGCTCGCGCACCCGGTGCACTCGGGCATCGCGAGCGGCATCGTGCCGAGCTCCTTCGCCGTCATGCGCGAACTCCTCGACCGGCTCGAGGACCCGAAGACCGGCCGCGTGCTCCCGCCGGAATTCCACGTCGAGCGTCCCGCGGAGCTCGAGGAGGCGATCGAGCGCTGCGCGGCGGTGCTCGGCCGCCGCGTCCTCGACTTCCCGTTCGCGGGCTCGACCGAACCGCGCTCCGAGGATCCCGCCGAAGCGATCCGGCGCAACACCTGGGAGCCCACGCTCTCCATTCTCGGCGCCGACGGCCTGCCCTCGTGCGCCGAGGCGAGCGCGCTGCTGCGCGCGAGCACGACGCTCGCGCTCTCCTTCCGCATTCCGCCCCGGGTGGACGCCCGCCGGGCCCTCGCGGCGGCGGTGCGCGCCGTAACGGAGAACGTGCCCTCGCACGCCGTCGTGACGGTCTTCGACGAGCGCGCCGAGGACGGCTTCGAGGCGCCCTCGCCCGCACCCTGGCTCGACGAAGCCGCTCGCGAGGCGAGCGAATCGCTCTGGGGCAACCCCTACGAATACTGCTTCGAAGGCGCCTCCATCGGCACGATGAAGGACTTCCGCCGCGCCTTCCCGCACGCCTCGTTCCTCAACACGGGCGTGCTCGGCGCCGCTGAAAACGCCCACGCACCGGACGAGTCGCTCCCGCTCGAATACGTCGAGCGGCTCACCGAGGCGCTCGCGCGCATCATCGCCGCCGTGCCGCAGAAGGAGTGAGCCATGCGCCGCGACTGCGTCACACAAGTAATCGTGCGTTGGAGCGACGGCGAGGAGGACAACTTCGCGACGCCCTTCGAGGCGGAGAACTACGTCAACTACATGCTCGACGAACTCGGCGAGCCCGTGGCGGCGTGGCTCGAGGACATGAAGGGCAACAAGAAGTGGGACTACCGCATCGTTGAGGACGAGGAAGGCCGTCTGCGCCTGATCGACTGAAGAGGAGAAGACACATGACCGAATGCCCGCTCTGCCGCATGGACGGCGACGCCGTCTTCTGGCGCGGGGAGCGCTTCTACGCGCTCGACGCCGGAAGCGACGACTTTCCCGCCTTCATCCGCATCGTCGCGCGGGAGCACGTGCCCGAAATGACGGCGCTCGCCCCGGAGGCGCGCCGGGAGCTCCGCGCGCTCCTCGACGCCGCCGAGGAGGAGATGATCGCGGCGCTCCATCCCGACAAGATGAACTGGGCGCAGTTCGGCAACATGGTGCCGCACCTGCACTGGCACCTCACCGCGCGCTGGCGCGACGACGCGTTCTACCCCGAATGTCCCTGGGGGCCGCGGCAGCGCGAAGTACCCGCGGCGGTGACGGCCGAACGGCGCGCCGCGGCGGTGAAGCTTCTCCCGAAGCTCGCCGCGCGCTTCACGGCGGTTGAGGCGGCCGGGCGCTGAGGCGCCGCCCATCTAGAAGGGACAGGCGGCGAAGACGCCGCCTTCCGCGGCGCCGAGAGCCGTCCGGATCCGGGCGTTCTCCTCGGCGGAGAGGTTCGGGAAGACCAAGTTCACCATGGCGCGGCGCCGGCCGCGCTCCTCGACCACCACGTTGGTGAGCGAGAAGGCCGCGGCGGCCTCGCGCGCCCAGCGTTCGGCCAGGGGCCGGCTCTTCGTGCGCGCGAAGGTCACGATCCAGGCGCCTTCGCCGTGCGCCTCGACGGCGCCGCCATCGAGCCCCCCGCGCCGGAAGGCCTCGAGCGCCGAGCGCGCCTTCGTCTGAGAGCCGTAGGGACCCGCGAAGACGACCCGCTCGGTGGTGTCGGCCGGTTCGATCAGCATCCGGTCGAGCTGCCCCGTGCGCTCAATGCGCCCGCGCAGCCGCGTGAGGCGGGATTCGGCGACGGGCCCGAAGCGCAGGCAGACGGCCTCTTCGGGCGGGAGGGACTGGACGGCGGCCTCCTCAAAACGCACCGTGCGGGGCGGCTGAGGCGATCCGGCCGGAGCGGCCGTCTCGGCCTTCTCGGGGGCGGGCACTGCGGCGGGCTCGACTGCCGCGGGCAGCGCCCGCGGCACGGAGACCGCCTCGACCACGCCCGAGCCCGTTTCGGGCAGCGTGCGCACGGGCGCCTCCTGCGACTTCATGAAGAGAAGCGCCGACAAGACGATGGCGGCGAGCGCCGCAAGAGCCGCAGCGATGCGCATTTGGAATCACTCCTTGAGCAGTTGATGGCGCGCCTGCGCGGCGAGCCCGAGAAGCACGAGGTTGTGCTGCAGCATCACGTCGGGAAGCTGCGCGCGCAGGCGCGGCTCGACGAAGCGGGCGGCGCCCCCGGCGAGAACCACCTTTACCCGGCCGGCCTCCTTGAGGAGCGTCTCATAGGCTTCGCGCACGAGCCCCGCCTGGGCGTCGAGAATGCCGGTCGTCACCGCGGCGCGCGTCGAGTGCGGGAACGCCTCCCATTCGGTCGGCTCGCCCCGCAGCGCCGGAATCGCCTCGAGGCTCTTCTTCATCATCGTGGGGCCGGGCGCGATGCGCCCGCCGAGAAAGACGTACTCGTTGCCGCCCATGTGCCGCACGGCGTCCACGGTGGTCGCCGTGCCCATCTGCACCACGAGGAGCGATTCTCCGGGCATCGCGTCGATCGCACCCAAGGCCGCGCACCAGCGGTCGGCGCCCAGTTGCGCGGGATTCTCGTAGGCGCTTCTGAGCGTGAGTCCGGGACTCTCGAAGGCCGCCTGCGAGCGGATCCAGTGCCAGCGGATGTCGTGGTCATTGAAGAACTTCGTCGCCGAGAAGGCGAGCTCGGGCGCGGCGACCGTGCAGCCGAGCACGCGGTCGGGTGCAAGCTCGAGCCACTGCGCGTAGAGCTTGTCCTTGAAGGCGGCGTTGTCGCGGTGCACCACGGTCTGCGGCGTGCGTTCGTCTCCAAGCAGCGCCCATTTGAGCGCGGTGTTGCCGAGGTCGATGAGAAGCGTCTTCAAGTCCATTCCTCCTGAGCGTCGCCGGAAGCAAGGGAAACCAATTCACCAGAAAGCGCGTGCAGCTCGCCGCGGCGCCCCTGCAGCACGAGCCGGCCTTCGGCGTCGATGCCGCGGTCCACGCCCGCCTCGGTCGTTCCGGTGCCGTCGATGCGGCGCCAGTGGATGGTCCTACCGAAGAAGGCGTCGTAGAGCGGCCAGCGCTCGGTGAGCCGCGCGATGTCCTCGTCCGAGCGCAGCGCGCCGAAGGCGTCGATCAACCGCTTGACGATGAGCGCGAGGAGCTCCCCCTTCGTTTCGGGATCCCAAAGGGGAATGCGGGAGGGGAGCGCCGTGACGGGCCAGCCCGCCGTCGTGCGCCCTCCCGGCTCCACGGAGAGGTTGAGTCCGACGCCCACCACGAGGCTGCGCCGACCTTCGGCGTCGCCGACCGTCTCGAGCAGAATGCCTCCGGCCTTCCCGCCCGCCGCCCAGACGTCGTTGGGCCACTTGACAAGCACCTTCGCGCCGAGGGCGTCGGAAGCCGCGTCAGCCACGGCGAGCGCCGCGGCGATGCAGACGATGCCGGGCCGGGCTGCCGCAACGGGGGCCGTGAGCGGCAGCCCGAGCGAAAAGATGAGCGGTTGGGCGATGGTGCGCCAGGAGCGGCCGCGGGTGCCGCGGCCGGCGCTCTGACGATCGACGGTGAGCAGCACCGGCCCGCGGAAGGCTTCCCGCCGGGCGCGCGCCTTCAGGTCGTCGTTCGTGGACCCCGTTTCAGGGCGCCACTCGGTCTCCACCCCGGGAGGCAGTTCCCGTTCGAGAACGCAAAGAAAGGGATTCTCGGGCATTGCTGTTCGGCTGGTTGCTAATATGCATCGGTTCAGTGCGCCTCAGGGCGCACGAAAGCTTTTCATTGTGGCACAGCCCGGGACGCCTTTTCACTCCCGGCCGGCCCGGCCCTCCAACCGCACCCGACGAGGCATGCAGAAGCACCTTCTTCACGCAGCAGCCCTTCTCCTGCTCGCCCTGCCGGCGGCCTCCGCCCCGGCCTCGACCATTCTGATCGACCTCGGCAGCGGCCGCACGATCCTCGAGGAGAACCCCGACGCGGCGCAGAACGCTGCGGCGATGGCGCCCCTGATGGCCGTATACACGGCGCTCGACCTGATGCGCGGCAACGAGAGTCGGCTGACGGCCGAGGCGCCCAACCCCTGGGCGGCGAACCGGCCGGATGCTCCGAAGACAGTGGATGCGGCGGCGATTCTCGAGGCGGCGCTGATGAACGGGTCGCCCGAAGCGGTGGCGGCGCTCCCGGGCCTCGTCTCGCTCACGCCCGAAGCGTTCGCGCTCCGCATGAATGCGGCGGCGGCGCGCCTCGGCATGACGAGCGCGCACTTCTCGCATCCCTGCGGCGCGGCGGCGCCCTGCATTGCCTCGGCGCGCGACGTCGCGCGCCTCGCCCAGGCGCTCTACGACGACTTCCCGCTCGCACGCATCTGGGGCGCCGAGCAGACGATGGAGGTGCCGGGGCTGCCCTCGATGAGGACTTCAAACCCGCTCCTCGAGCGCAGCCCCGCGATCACCGGCGTCTACTTCTCCCCGGACGAAGCGCCCGCGAGCGGCGCAGCGCTCTCGGAGAACCCGACAAGCGCGGGCCAGCGCATCCGACGGCTTCTCGCCGTGGAGCTCAATGCGGCGGACCGCCGCACGCTGCGCGAGCGCCTCGCCTCGCTCTTCCTGCGCGCCTACCGCGACTACGAGACGCTCGAGGTCTACAAGGAGGGCGCGCAGGCCGCGCGCCTGCCCGTCTTCAAGGGCGCTGCCGGCGAAGTGGGCGCCGTCGTCGACTCGGCCCTCTACGCCACGCTTCCGCGCGAGCGGATGATCGCCGAGGGCGCCGGCGCCTTCGTGATCCGCGTAAGCTACGCATCCCCGCTCATCGCCCCCATATTCAAAGGAGAGCGCGTCGGCACGCTGCACGTTCTCGTGGACGGCTCCGAGGTCGCCTCGGCGCCGCTTTCCGCCGCCGAAGACGTGCCAGAAGGCGGCTTCTGGACGCGCTTCATCGACACGCTGCGCATCGCGCTTGAAGCCGATGCGCCGCAAAACTGAAGGAGATTTCTGATGTCTGAAGAAAAACTGACTGCTCAAAAAGAGGACGTCGTGTCGATCGACTCCGCGGCCGAGCCCGCCGCCGGTCCCCGGGAGCTCCGCAGCGCCGTCGAGGAGGCCGAAGCGGTGATGAAGTTCCCGATGGAGTTTCCGATCACCGTGATGGGCCTCAACGACCCGGGCTTCCCCAAGGAGGTCGCGGCCATCACGAAGGCGCACTTCGAGGACTTCGACGAGGCGAAGGACATGCGGCTCACCTACTCGCGCACGCGCAAGTACGTCTCCGTGATGGTGACGGTGACGGCGCAGTCGCGCGAGCAGCTCGACAGCGTCTACCTCGCCTACAACGCGCTTCCGACGAAGAAGTTCGTCCTCTGACACGCCGCCCGAAGGAGTGCTTGAGAATGTCCGAAGCCCGCAGCACCGACCATCCCGGCGTCGTGAAGGCCTGGCTCGCCTTCACCCGGCCCAAGACCTGGATCATCGCCGCCGCACCGGTGGCCGCCGCCCTCGGCCTCGCCTGGGGCGAGGCGGGCGTCTTCCACCCCCTCACGGCGTTCTTCACCCTCACGATCGCGGTGCTCATGCAGGCCGTCTCCAACATGCAGAACGACCTCGGCTACGCCGAGCGCAAGGCCGAGCGGGGCAACCGCCGGGGACTGCCGCGCGCGACGACGATGGGGTGGATCAGCCTGCCGACGGCGCGCATCGCGGTGCGTGCGGGCGCCGTGCTCGCACTCCTCAACACGGCCGTGCTCATCTGGCTCGGCGGCTGGGTCTTCGCATTGATCGGCCTCGCCTCGCTTGCGGCGGCCTACTGCTACATGGGCGGACCGAAGCCGGTCGCCTACACGCCCTTCGGCGAGCTGATGGTCCTCGTCTTCTTCGGCCTCACCGCCGTCTGCGGCACCTACTATCTGCAGACCGCCTCGGTCTCGGCGAACGCGGTGCTCCTCGGCGCCGCCCTGGGCGCCATCGCCTCGGGCGTGCTCGCCGTCAACAACTTCCGCGACATCGAGCACGACGCGAGCATCGACCGGCGCACGCTCGCCGTTGTGCTCGGCCGCTCAAGGTTCCTCATCGTCTTCGCCCTGCTGATGGCGTTGCCCTACGCCGCGCTCATCACCATTGCGGCCACGACGCCCGCGCTCTGGCCAACGCTCGCCGCCCTGGCGAGCCTCCCGAAGGCGCTCGCCGTCGTGAAGGCGCTCCCGCGCCGCGAGCACGAGGCTCTGAACGAAGTGATGTTCGCCTGCGTGAAGCTCGAAGGGCTCTACGCGCTGCTCTTCGCCGCCGGCGCAGCGGTGGCGGGCTTCATCGGCGTCTGACCGCCCCGCATGGCCGGACGGCGCTCAGGGCGTCGTCGTCTGCGCGTCCTGCATCGACTTCATGCGCTGCTCGATCGCCTCGCGCGTGGTGGTCGTGAAGCACGTGACCACCTTCTGCACGCCGGAGACCTTCGCGGCCGTGCGGGCGGCGGTCTGCGCCTCCTCGCCCGTGACGAAGCCCATCAGATAGACGATGCCGCGCTCAACGACCACCTTCATCTGATTGAGCGAGATGCGCGAGTCGGTGATGATGGCGGTGCGCACCTTCGTCGCGAGGAGCGAGTCGGAGAGCCGCGTCGAAACCGACGAGGGCTCCATCACCGCAAGTTCGTTCACGACGTCCTTGACGTCCGGGCTCACGCTCGCAATCTGCTCGGCCGCACGCCGGTCGGCGAGGGACGTCACTTCGCCAGAGAGGAGCACGCGCCCGTCGTAGGCGGTGACGGAGACGTGGTGCTTGCGGTTCTTGAAGGCCTGCTCGATGTCGTAGGCAATGCGCTTCTCCGTCACCTCGTCGCTCACGATGGAGCCGGCGGTGCGCCGGTCCGTGGCGACCGATGCCGTGGTGGCGGCGGCGCCGCCCACGATGAGGGGCGCGGCGATGCAACCCGAAAGCACGGCCGCGGCGAGCGCCGCGGAGGCGGCGAGAGTGATTTGTTTGAACGCGCAGAGCTTCATCAGGATCCTCGAGTTCCGTCCATAGACGAAGGAAGACGGATTGCGTCCGGCAGATTCATGCCGGCCGGAACGCCCTCAGTTTAAAGCATGCACGCTCACGGAATCGGCATGTCGCGCACCGGAAGGGCCGTGCTGAGCGCCGAGCGTTCATACGTGTCCACCGTGCGCAGGATGGGCTTGATGCGCTCCCAGTAGGCGCAGAAGCGCCCGCGCGAGAGCAGGATCTTGTGGGAGCGGTAGCGCAGCGCGTCCTCTGCGGACCAGCGCGCGACGACCTCGCGCAGCTGCGCGGGCGTGGCGTTGAGCATGCTCGCCGCCACGCGCATGGAGGGCAGCGCGTTGATCGGAATCCACTCGACGGAAGGGTCCCGCAGGCCGCGGGAGAAGTCGGCCGAACCCGACATGGAGCAGGCGACGAGGAAGACGCCGAGGCGCTCCTCGATCGTGGAGGAGTGCGTCGCGAGAAGCCCCAGACGGTCGCTCACCGCGCACACGGAGGAGTAGTGGGCGAGCTCGCGCTGCCAGACCGGATTCTGGTCGCAGATGCGCAGCAGCAGATCCGCGTTGACCATGAGCACCTGCGTCGTCGTCATGCACCAGTGCCGCCGCTGCATGCGGTCCTGCAGATAGAGCGTCTCGTAGCTCCCGCAGAGGGCGCCCGCGCCCGAGAGCGACAGCAGGAGCGGATCCTCGTGATAGGGGTCGATGAGCGCCTTGGCGACCACGCCCTGCTCGACCACCATCAGCTTTTGAAAGAACCCGGGCGACTCATAGATGCGATCCCCCCGCATGAAGGTGGTCCGGTGTCCGAGATTGCGCAGCACCCCCATCATCGAACGGGAAAGCTTCGGAGCGAACCAGGGCAGAAAGGAAGAGGACGTCATAACGATGACAACAAAAATGTTGTTCTTTTTGTGAACAACTCATGTGAACAACTTTTATGTTTGAGCTTGTTTTTGTGGACAACTCTACGGACGGGCTTCCGACCCCGGATTTTATCCCGGAGTCGCCGGCTCTATTCCACAGCCGGTCCCACCACCTGTCCACAGACATATCAATAGCGCAACATATTGATGTTTATATGTAAAATTGAGTTTTCCACAGAAATGCAGCTTCCCTACTACAAACTACTGCTTATATAAATATAAAGATTTAATAACAACAGAGGAATTGTGGGAGAAGTGGAAAGGAGCTTTCCGGACATGTGCAGAACTTGTGGATAGGCGGTGGACTACTACGTGGTTTTGAGTGCGGAATGACTTTAATTATTTGATTTTTCAGGAATTCTTCATACCTTCGTTGTGAATGCCGAAGGGCACGAGAACGCTCGGAATCACCGTCTGCGTCCCCTCGAGATGACGCATCTGGTCGTCGAAGAAGATGTGCGGACGGATCGCCTCGAGAATGTCCTTCTTGTCGAGTCCGTCGAGGAGAAAGAGCTCCGCGGCGCTCATGCCGAAGCTCTTCAGGGTCGTGATCAGCCGCTCCTCGCTCGGTGCGCCCCGCGAGGTGACGATGGAGATGCGGATCGCCGGCTTGAAGTAGGGATCCGACTTGCCGCGCTGCTCGTAGTCGAGGCGCTGAAACTGGGAGAGTTTTTCAAAGAGTCCCCGCAGCGGACCGGGGGCGTGGGGCGTCGCGGCCTTTTCAACCTCCATCGCCTGGAAGGATTCGAGTCCGCGCGATTGGTATTCGCGTTCGGCCTCGTCGTCGGCGAGCACGCCGTCGAAGTCGAACGCGATGCGCAGCGTCGGGTCGTCGTCGACGCTGTCGTCCGTCGGATTGGGCAGCACGAGGCCGCCGGGCAGCCCCGCCTCGACCGCCCGCGTCACGTTGTCGGCGTTCGCCGAGAGAAAGAGCGAGACCTTGAAGGCGGAGATGTAGGGAAAGGTGGACTGGCCTGAAGTGAAGGCGCCGCCGTGGATCGGCAGCGCATAGTGCCGACAGGAGCTGAAGAAGCGCCGGGCGGTTTCGGGCGAGTTGCGCGAGAGCGCGATCACGCGGAAGGGCTCGAGCTCGGGGAAGAGCCGGTTGAGGCCGAGGAGGCGCTTCACGAAGGGGAAGGCCACCCCGGGCTGCAGGGGCACGTCCTTCATCTTGACCTGATAGTCGCGGAAGGCGGCATAGCCCTCCTCCTCGAAGAGCTTGTGCTCCTTCTCGAGGTCGAAGAGCGCGCGGGAGGAGACGGCGACGACGAGCTGGTCGGGCCTGGCGGGCATGGTGGGGACTCCTGAAGAGAGAAAGGGCGTCCGGATTCCTCCGGACGCCCGTCATTGCTAGGTGTCGATGTTGCCGAAGAGCGCGTTGCTCTCGATGAATGCGCGGCGGGGTTCGACCACGTCGCCCATCAGCATGGAGAAGATGGCGTCCGCGTTGACGGCGTCCTCAATGCGCACGCGCAGCATGCGGCGGACCTTGGGATCCATCGTCGTGTCGCGCAGCTGCTCGGGCGTCATTTCGCCGAGCCCCTTGTAGCGCTGGCGGATGAGGCCCTTTTCGGCCTGGCGCATGAGCCAGGAGACGGCGTCGGCGAAGTTCCTCACCGGCGCCTCCTCGCCGTCGCGGCACACCTTGGCGCCGTCGCCGATCACGCCCTGGAGCATGCGCGAGCTCTCGCGCAGCTTCTGGTAGTCGCTCGAGAGGAGGAACTCGGGCAGGACGGTGGTGGTCTTGCTGTTGCCGTGCTTCATGCGGTGGATCTTCAGGAGGTGCTTCTCCTCCTCTTCGTTCCATTCGGCCTCGACCTTGACGTTGGGGTCGCGCATTTCGCGCTCGAGCCGCTCCGCGCTCGCCTGCGCTTCGAACGTATTGTCGAGCGAGAGCTCCACGCCCGCGGCGACCGCAAGGAGCACCGCCTTGTCGATCACGCCTCCGAGGCGGGTGATCACCGCGTTCGCCTGCAGATACTCGGCCACGAGTTCCTCGAGCTGCGTGCCGCGCACGGGCGCGTCCGTCTCGACCGCGGCTTCGTTCGGATAGAGCGCGGCGCCCTTGAGGGCGAGGTCGGTGAGGTAGGCGCTCATCTCCGCCTCGTCCTTGAGGAAGCGCCCCTTGTCCTTGCTGTTCTTCTGCACCTTGTAGAGCGGCGGCTGCGCGATGTAGACGTAGCCGTTCTCAAGGAGCTCGGGCATCTGGCGGTAGAAGAGCGTGAGCAGCAGCGTGCGGATGTGCGCGCCGTCCACGTCCGCATCGGTCATGATGATGATGCGGTGGTAGCGCAGCTTGGAGATGTCGAAGTTCTTGCCGATGTTCGTGCCGAGCGCGAGCGTGAGCATGCGGATCTGCTCGGAGTCGAGGAGCTTGTCCTGAGCGGCCTTCTCGACGTTGAGCACCTTGCCGCGCAGCGGCAGGATGGCCTGGTTCTGGGAGTTGCGTCCCTGCTTGGCGGAGCCGCCGGCGGAGTCGCCCTCGACGAGGAAGAGTTCGGAGTAGGCGGGATTCTTCTCGCGGCAGTCCGCGAGCTTGCCGGGCAGCCCCCCGCCCACGCCCGTCTTGCGCGTGAGGTCGCGCGCCTTGCGCGCGGCTTCGCGCGCGCGGGCGGCCGTGACGATCTTCTCGCAGATGATCTTCGCGTCGTTCGGGTTCTGCTCGAGGAAGAGCTCGAGCTCGCGGGAGACCACGTCCTCGACGGCGGGACGCACTTCGCTCGAGACGAGCTTGTCCTTCGTCTGGGAGCTGAACTTCGGCTGGGGGATCTTCACGGAGAGCACGCAGGTGAGGCCCTCGCGCATGTCGTCGCCCTCGGGATCCACCTTTGCCTTCTTGGCAAGCTCGTGCTCGGCGATGTAGTTCTTCAGCACGCGGGTCATCGCCACGCGCAGGCCGGTGACGTGCGTGCCGCCGTCGCGCTGCGGGATGTTGTTCGTGTAGGCCGTGAGGCTCTCGTTGTAGCCGTCCTGCCACTGCATGGCGATCTCCACCTCGACGGGGGAGCCGTTCGACATGACGGTCTCCTTCGCGTGGAAGATCTTCGGGTGGAGGACGTTGCGCGACTGGTTCTTGTACTCGACGTAGGCGATGAGGCCCTTGTCGGTCTTGAGCTGCGCCTCGTGCGAGGTGCGCAGGTCGCGCAGCGTGATCGCCACGCCCGAATTGAGGAAGGAGAGCTCGCGCAGGCGCGAGAGAAGCGTCTCGTAGCTGAACTCCGTCACCTGCTCGAAGATCGTGGTGTCGGGCAGGAAGTGGACTTCGGTTCCGCGGCGGTTCGTCGGCCCGAGGAGCTTCATGGGCGAGACGGACACGAGGGCGCCGGTCACCGGATCCGGCTGCTGCTCGACGATGCGGTTCTGCACCTGTCCGCGCTGGAATTCGAGGAAGCGCGCCTCTCCGTCGCGGCGCACGGTGAGCCGCAGCCACGTCGAGAGCGCGTTGACGCAGGAGACGCCCACGCCGTGCAGGCCGCCCGAGATCTTGTAGCCGTTGTTGTCGAACTTGCCGCCGGCGTGAAGTTCCGTGAGGGCGATTTCAGCCGCGCTTCTCTTCGGGTCGTGCTTGTCGTCCCACTTGATCGCCGTCGGGATGCCGCGGCCGTCGTCCACCACCGAGACGGAGTTGTCCGTGTGGATGGTGACCTCCACATGCGTGGCGAAGCCCGCAAGCGCCTCGTCGATGGAGTTGTCCACCACCTCGTAGACGAGGTGGTGCAGGCCCGAGCCGTCCGCCGTGTCGCCGATGTACATGCCCGGGCGCTTTCTCACCGCTTCGAGGCCCTCGAGGATCTGGATGCTCGAGGCGTTGTAGGCGGCCGGATTCTGATCGGGATGGACCTCGTCGAGGTTTTCGACCTGAGGAAGACGCTCGGGCGCGTCGTTCTGGGGGATTTCCGCTTCAGTCATTGCTGAAAAATAATTCTTCGCGCCGGCGCGGTGCTCCGTCCCGCAGGGCGGGCGGCGCCGGCTACAGATTGATGGGGCTTGCCGCGGCCGCCCGTGCGGCCGTCCGCGGCGGCGCGCCGTCCGCTTCGGGACGACGCGCGGACGTGTTCATCAGATGCGCATCGGCATGATGAGGTAGCGGAAGCTCGTGGACTCGGGCATGGTCACGAGCACGCTCTTGGGCGTCGCGGCGAAGTGGAAGTCGACTTCGGCGTTCTTGAGGTTGGAGAGGAGCTCGATCATGTAGAGGAGGTTGAAGCCGATGTCGAGATCGGCCCAGCGCCAGGGCACGGAGAGCGTCTGGCTCGCCTCCTCCTGCTCGGCGTTGTTGCCCTGAATGAGAAGCTCGCCCTCGCTGAAGAGCCAGCGCACGCCGTGGAACTTCTCGTTGGTGAGGATCTGCACGCGGCGCAGCGCAAGGAGCAGCTCCTCGCGGTTGAGACGCACGCACTGCGGGTTCGTGTCCTCGGTGGGCATCACGCGCTGGTAGTCGGGGAACTTGCCCTCGATGAGCTTCGAGAAGAACTCGATGCCCGCGAAGTTGAAGCCGATCTGCGTGTCGCCGAGGTTCACCTCGACGGGCGTGTCGTCTTCGGGAAGGATGCGCAGCAGCTCGCGCACGGTCTTGCGCGGAACGATCGCCTCGACGCGTTCGGCCTGCATGAGGTCGTCCACCTCGGCCTCACAGTAGGCGAGGCGGTGGGTGTCCGTCGCGACGGCGCGCAGCTTGCTGCCCTCGACCACGAGCAGCACGCCCATCAGGAAGTAGCGGATCTCCTTCTGGGCCATGGCGAAGGCGGTCATCGTGAGCAGGTAGCGCAGCGTCTTGGAGGGGATGCTGAAGGTGCTCGCCCAGTTCTGCGGCTTGATCACGGGGAAGTCCTGCGCGGGCAGGGTCTGCATCGTGAAGCGGCCGCCGGAGGTGGCGAACTCGGCGAGGCCGTCCTCGGTGAGGCTGACCTCGATGTTGTCGAGCGGACGCAGCGCCGCGAGGATCTCGCTCGTCTTCTGCGCGGAGACCGTGAAGCGGCCCTCGGATCCGGGGACGCCGACGTCGGCCGTGGTGCGGATCTGGATGTCGAGGTCGGTGGTGACGAAGCAGACGGACCCGCCCGTCTGTTCGATCAGGATGTTGCTCACCACCGGCAGGGACTGGTTGCGCTCCACGATGCCGGAAACGGATCTGACGGGCTTGAGCAGGTTTTCAACGGGACAGGCAATGAGCTTCATGATTTGGGTGAACGGAGAAATGAAATACGGTGTGACGTCTGCGGCGCGGGAATCAGCCCCGGATCATCTGTTCAAGGACGTGGATCTCGTGGTTGAGCTCGGCATTGCTCTGCCGCTCCTGAGTGATCTTGCGCACGGCGTGCATGACGGTCGTGTGGTCGCGGCCGCCGAAGTTTTCGCCGATCTCGGGGAGGCTGTGCTGCGTGAGCTCCTTGGTGAGGTACATGGCGATCTGACGCGGCAGCGCGATGTAGGCCGGACGGCGCTTGGAGTGCATGTCGGCGACCTTGATCTTGTAGTAGTCGGCGACGGTCTTCTGGATGTTCTCGATCGTGATGAGGCTGTTGACCACCTGGAACTGATCGCGCAGCACCTTCTTTGCGATGTCGATCGTGATCTCGCGGGAGGCCGAGGGTTGGAACTGCTGGTAGGCGACGACCTGCTGCAGCGCCCCCTCGAGCTCGCGCACGTTGGACTTGAGGCGCTTGGCGATGAAGGCGGCGACCTCGTCGGGGAGATTCACGCCCATCGCCTTCGCCTTGTTGAGCAGAATGGCCGTGCGCATCTCGAATTCGGGCGGCTCGATCGCGACCGAGAGCCCCTGTGAGAGGCGCGAGATGAGGCGCGGCTCGATGTCCTTCAGGCCGCGCGTGTACGTGTCCGAGGTGATCACGAGCTGCTTGTTGTGCGGCACGAGCGCCTCGAAGGCGCGGAAGAACTGCCCCTGCGAGCCCTTGGCGCCCGAGAGCGACTGCACGTCGTCGATGAGCAGCAGGTCGAGGTTGCGGTAGCGCTCGTCGAACTTCTCGAGGCTCGCGTGCGTCTTGTTGGCCGATTCGCGCACGGCGGCGGTGTATTCGTTGATGAAGTCCTGCGCCGAGACGCAGCGCACCTTCGCCTTGGGGTGAAGGTCGAGGTAGCGGTGGCCGATCGCCTGCATCAGGTGCGTCTTGCCGAGGCCGACGCCGCCGTAGATGTAGAGCGGGTTGTACTGCGTGCCGGTGGTGGTCGCGACGTGCTCGGCCGCGGCGACGGCAAGCTGGTTGGCGTTGCCGTTGACGTAGTTTTCAAAGGTAAGCCCGGGCAGCAGCCCCGTCTCCTCGCGGCGGCGCACGTCCATGGCCGAAGGCCCGGGGCCGGACGTTTCGGACTCGGGCGCCTGCCGCTGTTGGGCGGGCACGAGCGAGACCGTCACGGGCTGGCCGTGCACGTGCCCGGCGATCATCTGGATGTTCTTCAGATACGAGTCGCGGATGTAGCGGACCTTGGAGGCGGGGGCCTCGAGCGTCAGCACGCCGTTCGCTTCATCCCAGAAGACCGGGTTCAGAACCTTGAACCACGTGTCGTAGATTCTCGGGGCGTTCTGCGTGGACTGCTTGAGGTTCCCCAGACACTGTTGCCAGAAGAGTTGCATAGGTCGCGTAAAGATCTGAACGTTGACGCCGGGCGCGCGCTGAGCGCGCCGCCGAGGCGCTCGGTGACTTGAGCACAAAAGATCATTTTACCCGCTTTACCCCGGCGGGGTACGGCGGCGCCCGAAGCGGCCTGTGGACGACCTTTCAACTATTTGAAATCCAAAGAAATAGTTATCCACAATTGGCAGGGGGAAACGGCCCGCCGCGGCGATTATCCACAAAGCTCTGTGAATAAACTTCCCTAGAAAACAAGGCGTATTTAGAAGAGTAGCCATTCACTTAAATAAGCTTTGCACAAGCTTATGTGGTCGAATGGATTGAGAACACAACATGTAGTGAATTCAGCTGCGGCGATTCAACCCGGAGCGTCGCTGAAACGACGCTCCGGAGGGGGAGCGCCCGCTCCGGCGCGCATTTTTCCACAGGTCTGGAATTGACAAGACCCCGGAACCTGATGTGTAATAGCGAGCTTTTCTAGGCTTCCTCCAGTCCCGCCCGCACAAGCAGGGCATGTGAGACCAAGAGGAATGCGTCAGAGCGCCGCGCCGACGGTGCGCGGCTCTGTATTCTTCATCCGCACGGGGCGTCTGAAAGCACGCCCCGCAGCATCTCTCACGAGACAAAGGAAACAATCATGGCTACCAAGCGTACCTACCAGCCCTCCAAGACCAAGCGCGCCCGCACGCACGGCTTCCTCGTCCGCAGCCGCACGAAGGGCGGCCGCCGCGTTCTCGCCCGCCGCCGCGCCAAGGGCCGTCACGTCCTCGCCCTCTAATCAGAGCGCGACGGATCCCGCGGCTGGATGCTGTCGTGTCCGCAAGCCCGACGGAGAAATTCAGTTTCCCCCGCACCTGCCGTCTGATTCGGACGGCCGACTTCGGGGTGATATTGAGGACGCGAAACGAGCGGTCGTTTCGCGTCCATTCTGCATGTCTGAACGCCTCATGCCTCGAGAACGAGGAGGCCGGACGCATCCGCGTCGGCGTCACGGTGGGCAAGCACAATGCGCCGCTCTCCGTCGACCGCGCGATCGTCAAGCGCGCGCTGCGCGAGGCCGCCCGCCTGAGGCTGCCTGAGCTGCGTGCGCTGCTTGAGGCCGAGGGCCTCGGCATGGACGTTTCGCTGCGGCTCAAGGTCGGACTGCACTCCCTCGGAGCGGAGTCGCGCACGGCGCTCAAGCAGACGCTTCACGCCGACGCCCGCGCGCTCATGGAGGCGCTCCTTGAACGGGCGCGCCGCCGCGTCGGGGTGCGCCGCGTGCAGAAGTCATGACTCCCGCCGGGCGGCTCCTCCGAGGCTTGATCCGCCTCTATCAGATCACGCTCTCGCCCTGGGTGGGTCGGGAGTGCCGCTACATCCCCACCTGCTCCCAGTACGCGATGGAGGCGATTGAGCGCTACGGCGCGCTCAAGGGCGGATGGCTCATGATCATGCGGCTGCTGCGCTGCCACCCCTTGGGCGGCAGAGGTTATGATCCCGTGCCGGAGTGCTTCAGATGGCGCTGCTGGTGCGGCGACTGCGCGGACGGCCGGAATTCGAAGGACGACCGGCGCGGCGGACGGTCCCTCTTTCATTTTTAATCCGCTTTACTCGAGACTCAAGAGAGCTTTATGGGAAGAGAAGTACAGCGCGCCCTTCTGTGGGTGATTCTTTTCGGCTCGCTTTTCATGCTTTGGGACAACTATCAGGTCTACAAGGGTGGAAAGTCGTTCTTCGGCGCTCCGGAACAGGCGCAGACCGCTCAGGCGGATCAGACCGCCTCCATTCCCGCTCCCGCGCCTGCGGCCGCCGCGCAGCAGACTCCTGAGATTCAGGCCGCCGCTCCCGTCAAGGAACCGGTGGTCGTGACGACCGACCGCATGAAGGTCACGTTCGACCTTCAGGGCGCCCGCATCGTCGGCACCGAGATGCTCCTGTTCCCGCAGCAGGCGGACTGGACGCAGGTCGGCCTTGCCGGCATGATCCTCGGCCGCGAGCCCGCCAAGGACCTCGGCAACGTGAAGCTCCTCGAAGCCGTGCCTTCGCACACCTACGTCGCGCAGAGCGGCCTCGTGGGCGGCGACTATCCCACGCACGCCGACGAGTTCCGTCTCGTCAGCAAGCAGCTCAGCCTTGACGGCGGCGACAAGCTCGACGTGGTCTTCGAGGCCGACAAGGGCGGCGTGAAGGTCGTGAAGACCTACACCTTCAAGCGCGGCTTCTACGGCGTGGACGTCTCCACGACGGTGAAGAACGAAACGGACAAGGCGATCACGCCGCAGATCTACTACCAGATCACCCGCGACTCCTCCAAGCCCGCCGGCGACAACTCGATGTACTCGACCTTCACCGGCCCGGCCTTCTACACGTCCGAAGAGAACTTCCAGAAGCTCGACTTCTCCGACATCCGCGACAAGGACGCCAAGTTCGTCGAGAAGACGGACAACGGTTGGCTCGCGATGGTCCAACACCACTTCGTGAGCGCCTGGATTCCGGCGCAGGGCGAGTCGCGCCTCAACTACGCGCGCGAGGTCTCCAAGGACCTCTACTCCGTCGGCACGCTCATCACGATGAAGGAGCTCGCTCCGGGCGCCTCCGCCACCGACGCCGCGACCTTCTACTCCGGTCCGCAGGAGCAGGCGCGTCTCGAGCAGCTCGCTCCGGGCCTCGAGCTCGTCGTGGACTACGGCTGGCTTACCTTCCTCGCCAAGCCGATCTACTGGCTTCTCGACTTCCTCTACGGCATCGTCGGCAACTGGGGCTGGGCGATCGTGCTCCTCACCTGCATCGTGAAGGCCGTGCTCTACCCGATCTCCGCCGCCGGCTATCGTTCGATGGCCCGCATGAAGGAGGTCACGCCGCGCATGAAGGCCCTTCAGGACAAGTACAAGGACGACAAGCAGCGCCTCAACCAGGCGATGATGGAGCTCTACCGCACCGAGAAGATCAACCCGGTCGGCGGCTGCCTCCCGATCTTCCTGCAGATCCCGGTCTTCCTCGCCCTCTACTGGGTCCTTCAGGGCTCCGTCGAGCTGCGCGGCGCCCCCTGGATCCTCTGGGTGAACGACCTCGCGATGCCCGATCCGTGGTTCGTCCTGCCGTTGCTCATGGCTGCGACGATGTTCCTGCAGATCCTGCTCAATCCGAAGCCCACCGATCCCGTGCAGGCGAAAGTGATGTACATCATGCCGCTCGTGTTCTCGATCATGTTCTTCGTGTTCGCCGCCGGTCTGGTGCTCTACTGGCTCACGAACAACGTGCTCTCGATCGCGCAGCAGTGGTGGATCAACAAGACCATCGCCGAAGAGCGCGCCAAGCGGCTCGCCAAGCAGTAGTCGAACGCCGCGACGGGCGTCCGCGCCCTCCTGAGGAGGAAGCCGGGCGCTCCCGCGCCAGAAGGCCGGTGAGGATCCTTCCCTACGGAAGGGGCTCCCGGCCTTCTGCTTCTCAGCCGCGCTTCTTCGTGAGCGCCGAGGCGGCGAGCAGAAGCGGCCAGAGCCAGACGGAGACGAACCAGAGCACGATGCGCCCCGGGGTGAGTCCGTCCTGCTCGGCGCGCCAGGTCTTCAGAAACACCGCGGCCGCACCGCAGACCACCCAGAGCAGAAAGCCGCAGTAGACGGCCGCCCGGGTCGAGTAGGTGTCGCCGAAGAAGCGGGCGGTGAAGGCCGCCGCCGGAACGGAGAGCACGACGGCGATGCAGACGCCTGCGAGTGCGGGACCGAAGAAGGAATCGTGCCGGGGAGAACCCGGACCATTGAGCGACATGAGGGCGGCTCCTGGAGAAAACGAAGAACGAGCGTAGCACGCCGGCTTCGGCCGGCCGCCGCGCAGCAGTTTGGAAGAGAGATCATGCAATTCAGCGACAAGGATCCCATCATTGCCGTCGCCACCGCGCCGGGCCGTGGCGCCGTCGGCATCGTCCGGCTCTCCTTCGGCGGTGCCCTCGCGCCCGTCGTGCTCGGAACGCTCTTTCCCGGACGCCGGATCGAGGCGCGCCGCGCGCACCTGCTGCCGGTGACGGACGCCGAGGGGGCGCTCCTCGACGAGGCGGTCGTGCTCTACTTCGACGCGCCGCGCAGCTACACGGGCGAGGCGGTGCTCGAAATCCAGGCTCACGGCGGGCCGATGGTGCTGCGCCTCATCCTGCGCGCGGCGCTCCGCAAGCTCTCCGGGATCGGGCTGCGCATCGCCGAACCGGGCGAATTCACGAAGCGCGCGTTTCTGAACGGCCGGCTCGACCTCGCGCAGGCCGAGGCCGTCGGCGGCCTCATCGACGCGGTGAGCGAGCGCTCGGCGCAGGCGGCCGCCCGTTCGCTCACGGGCGAGTTCTCGCGCGCCGTGCGCGGGGCGGGAGCGCTTCTCGACGAGGCGCGCGCCCTCACCGAAGCCGAACTCGACTTCCCTGAGGAGGAGCTCGACGGACTGCGCGAAGAGGAGATCCTCTCACGCATGAAGGGCGCCCGGGAGCGCATCGAGGCGCTCCTCGCGACGGCGCGGCGCGGGGCGGTGCTCGCCGAAGGCCTCACCGTGGCGCTCGTGGGGGCGCCCAACGTCGGCAAGTCGAGCCTACTCAACGCGCTCGCGGGCGAGGAGATCGCGATCGTCACCGAGATCGCCGGCACGACCCGCGACCGGATCGAATACTGGACGGCCTTTGACGGCGTGCCGCTGCGCATCGTCGACACGGCCGGGCTGCGCGAAACCGAGGACGTGGTCGAGCGCAAGGGCATCGAGCGCTCGATGCGCGCCGTCTCCGAAGCCGACGTCATTCTCGCGCTCACCGACGCCTCGGGGCGCATCGCCGACGACGAGGCGGCGCTCGGGCGCGTGCGCGAGGCGGTGCGTCCGGACGCGCCGCTCCTCGTTGTGGCGAACAAGGCCGACATGGCCGGTGAAGCGCGCCTTGCGGCGCTTCGCGCCGCCGGCGCGGCGGTGATCTCCGCCAAGACCGGCGCGGGGCTCGACGAACTCAAGGCGCGCGTGCTCGAACTCACCGACATGGCGGGCGACACCGAGGGGCTCTTCCTCGCCCGAGAGCGGCATCTCGAATGCCTGCGCAACGCCGCGCTTCATCTCGGACGCGCCGAGGAAATCGCCGCGGCTGGCTTCGCTATGATGGAGCTCCTCGCCGAGGAGCTCCGGCTCGCCGGACGCGCGCTCGGCGAGATTCTCGGCGAGACGGACGCCGAAGGCCTCCTCGACATCATTTTCAGCCGCTTCTGCATCGGTAAGTAGGCGCCGGCGGCATCAGAAGGAAGATTTCATCATGGAGTACCCCGAAAGCTACGACGTCATCGTTGTCGGCTGCGGCCATGCCGGCGCGGAGGCGGCCCTCGCCTCCGCCCGCATGGGGTGCAGGACGCTCTTGATAACGCACAACCTCGACACGGTGGGGCAGCTCTCCTGCAATCCGTCGGTGGGCGGCATCGGCAAGGGCCATCTCGTCAAGGAGCTCGACGCCCTCGGGGGGGCGATGGCGCAGGTGACCGACGAGGCGGGCATCCAGTTCCGCATCCTCAACTCCTCCAAGGGCGCGGCCGTGCACGCCACGCGCGCGCAGATCGACCGTCAGCTCTACCGGCGCGCCATGCGCGAGCGCATCGAGGGGCAGCCCAACCTCACCGTCTTCCAGATGGCCGCCGACGATCTGATCGTCGAGGGCGGCCGCGCCTGCGGCGTCGTCGCGAAGACGGGCATCCGCTTCCATTCGCGCGCCGTGGTGCTCTGCGCGGGCACCTTCCTCCACGGCCTCGTGCACATCGGACTCGAGCACTATGAGGCGGGCCGCATGGGCGACCCGGCGAGCGTGCGGCTCGCCGAACGCCTCAAGGAGCTCGGCATGCCGCAGGGACGCCTCAAGACCGGCACGCCCGCGCGCATCGACGGCCGGACGATCGACTTCAGTCGCTGCGAGGAGCAGTGGGGCGACCTGGATCCGGTGCCGGACTTCTCGCTCATGCGCCCGGCCGCGGCGCATCCGCGGCAGATGCCCTGCTGGATCACGCGCACGACCCGCGAGATGCACGAACTCATCCTCGCGAACCTCGACCGCTCTCCCATGTACGCCGGCGTCATTCAGGGCGTCGGCCCCCGCTACTGCCCCTCGATTGAGGACAAGGTGAAGCGCTTCGCCTCGAAGGACAGTCATCAAGTGTTCCTCGAGCCCGAAGGGCTCCACGTGCGCGAGTTCTACCCGAACGGCATCTCGACGAGTCTGCCCTTCGACGTGCAACTGCGCATGGTGCGCATGATGCCCGGCCTCGAGAACGCGCATCTGATCCGTCCGGGCTACGCGATCGAGTACGACTTCTACGATCCGCGCGGCCTGAAGCGCTCGCTCGAGACGAAGGCGATGCCGGGGCTCTTCTTCGCCGGCCAGATCAACGGCACGACGGGCTACGAAGAGGCCGCGGCCCAGGGCGTGCTCGCCGGCATCAACGCCGCGCTCTCGGCGCGCGGCGAGGAGCCCTGGACCCCGAAGCGCGACGAGGCCTACCTCGGCGTCATGGTGGACGACCTCACGACGAAGGGCGTCACCGAGCCCTACCGCATGTTCACGAGCCGCGCGGAGTATCGCCTCAGCCTGCGCGAGGACAACGCCGACGCGCGCCTCACGCCCGCCGGCAGGCGCTTCGGCGTCGTGGACGACGCGCGTTGGGAGTACTTCTGCCGCAAGACCGAGCGCGTCGCGCGCGCGCTCGAGAAGCTCCGCGACACCTGGGTGAATCCGAAGATCGTCGCTGCCGCGGAGGCCGAGCGGGTGCTCGGCACAGGCATCGAGCGCGAATATCCGCTGCGCAGTCTGCTCGCGCGCCCGAACGTCCGCTTCGACGCGCTCATGACGATGAAGCGCGCGGACGGTTCGCCCGTCGCAGACTTCTCCGACCTCGACCGCGTCGAGCGCACGCAGGTCGAGGTGGAGGTGAAGTACGCGGGCTACGTCGAGCGCCAGAAGGACGAGATCGAGAAGGCGGCCGCCAACGAGTCGCTCGCCGTCCCGGCCGACATGGACTACGATGCCGTCACGGGCCTCTCCTTCGAGGTGCGCCAGAAGCTCAAGGCGGCGCGCCCGGAGACTCTCGGCCAAGCCTCGCGCGTCTCGGGCGTCACGCCGGCGGCCGTTGCGCTCCTGCTTGTCCACCTCAAGCGGCGCTATTACTATCAACGCGACAAGGGATCGCTCGCTCCCGAAAAGCGCTCCGAATCCTCTCATTGAGTACACGATGACCTCCTCCGCCATCAATACGGACCTTCTGCGCTCCGGCCTTGCGGACCTTGGACTTGAGAACGGCGACCGCGTGGTCGACGCGCTCGCGGGCTACGCCGCGCTGCTGCTCAAGTGGAACCGCGTCTACAACCTGACGGCGATCCGTCGCCCCGAGGAGGTGCTCACGCACCACCTGCTCGACTCGGCGGCGCTCTCGCCCCTGATCGACCGCTTCGCGCCCGCAGCGGCCTCTCTCCTCGACGTGGGCTGCGGCGGCGGGCTCCCGTCCGTTCCGACGGCCGTGCTGCGCCCTGCGCTTCAGGTGACCGGCATCGACGCGGTCGGCAAGAAGGCCGCCTTCGTCAACCAGGCGGCGATCGAGCTCGGGCTGCGCAATCTGCGCGCCGTTCACGGGCGCGTCGAGAAGCTCAGCGGCTCCTGGGACGTCGTCACGAGCCGCGCCTTCTCCTCGCTCACGGACTTCGTCACCCTCACGCGCCCCCTCGTCGCGCCGGGCGGACGCTGGCTGGCGATGAAGGGCGTGATGCCCGAAGAGGAGCTCGCGGCGCTTCCCGCCTGGGTGCGCGTGGAGGCGGTCGAGCGCATGACCGTGCCCGGGCTCGACGAAGACAGGCATCTCGTGGTGATCACGCCCGTCGACCAACGGAGGTAAGAGGAAATGGATTTTCTTCCCGCGACGCTTCTCGGCGCCTTCATCTACACCTTCACGACGCTCGTGCCGGTGATCAACCCCTTCAGCGGGGCGATGTTCTTCGTCACGCTCTCGAGCCATCTGTCGGACTCCGACCGCGCCTACGTCGCCGGCCGCATCGCGATCTTTTCCTTCGTGATCCTCGTGGTGTGCCTCTTTGCGGGACACCTCATCCTCAGCTTCTTCGGCATCTCCGTGGGCGTGCTGCGCTGCGCGGGCGGCATGGTGCTCTTCGCCGCCGGCTGGAATGCCCTCAACGCGCCCCCGCACGACGAGAGCAGCGCCAAGGAGCCGCCGCTCGCGCTGCCGCGCTCGCGGCTCAAGGCGATGGCCTTCTACCCCTTCACGCTGCCGCTCACGACCGGTCCGGGCGCGATCGCCGTCACGGTGGCGCTCGGTACGAGCCTGCCCTACAACGTGGAGAACCTCACCGGGACGCTCGCCGCCATCGTGGCGACGGTGCTCGTGATCTGGATCTGCTTCCGCTACAGCGACCGCGTGAGCCGCTCCGTAGGTGCGGCGGGCGCCGACGCTCTCGCGCGCGTCTTCGCCTTCATTCTGATCTGCCTCGGCGTGTCGATCTTCTGGCAGGGATTCTCCGAACTCTGGCTCACGCTCGGCAAGTAGCGTTTCGACCGGGCCGGCGGGGCGCTTTCGCTAGAATGTGCCCCATCGCTCCAGTCCTACATTTTTCGCGGCGGCGCTTCGGGAGCCGTCGCGGACATGCTTTCACCTCATGGCACACGTTTTCTGCATCGCCAACCAGAAGGGCGGCGTGGGCAAGACCACCACGACCGTCAACCTCGCCGCGGGTCTAGCGCTGCGCGGCCGGCGGGTTCTGCTCGTTGATCTGGATCCGCAGGGCAACGGCACGATGGGATGCGGCATCGACAAGCGTGAGGTGGAGTGCTCGGTCTACCAACTGCTGCTCGGACTGAAGTCCTTCGACGACGTCGTGCGCAGGAGCGAGTCGGGCGGCTTCGACGTGCTGCCGGCCAACCGGGAGCTCTCGGGGGCCGAAATCGAACTCATCAGCATCCGCGAGCGCGACCAGCGCCTCAAGAAGACGCTCGGACCGGTGAAGGACCGCTACGACTACATTCTGATCGACTGCCCGCCGAGCCTCTCGATGCTCACGCTCAACGCGCTCTGCTTCGCCAACGGCGTGATCGTGCCGATGCAGTGCGAGTACTTCGCGCTCGAGGGCCTCACCGATCTCGTGAGCTCCATCCGGCGCGTTCACGCGGAGAAAAATCCCGGCCTGCGGATCATCTCCATTCTGCGCGTGATGTTCGATCCGCGCATCACGCTGCAGCAGCAGGTGAGCGAACAGCTCAAGAAGCACTTCGGCGACAAGGTCTTCAACACGATCATCCCGCGCAACGTGCGCCTCGCCGAGGCGCCGAGCTACGGCAAGCCCGGCGTGGTCTACGACCGCTCTAGCCGCGGCGCGATGGCCTACAAGGCCTTTGCGGACGAAATCATCGCCCGGATTGAACCCAAGGCCTGAGGAAGAGATGTCTGTCAAGAAGAAGGAAAAGGGACTCGGGCGCGGTCTCGACGCGCTCTTCGTGGGCGAGGTCGGAGCGGACGCGCTCGACGATGCGCCGGGCGCGAAGCGCCTCGCCGAGGTTGAAACCTCCCTCATTCAGGCCGGGCGCTACCAGCCCCGCACCCGAATGGACGAAGCCTCGATCAGCGAACTCGCCGACTCCATCCGCGAGCAGGGGCTCCTGAGCCCCATTCTCGTGCGCGAGCTCGACGAGGGCGGTTACGAGGTGCTCGCGGGCGAGCGGCGCCTGCGCGCCGCCCGCCAAGCCGGACTCGAGAAGGTGCCCGTCCTCATCGAAAACGTGGACGACGAGCATGCGCTCGTGATCGGCCTCATCGAAAACATCCAGCGTGAAAATCTCAATCCGATCGAGGAGGCCCAGGGCATCCAGCGGCTGATCGACGAATTCGAGTTCACGCATGAAGCCGCCGCCAAGGCCGTCGGCCGTTCTCGTCCGGCGACGAGCAATCTGCTGCGTCTGCTCGCCCTCACCGACGAGGTGAAGGCCATGGTGATGGACGGCGCGATTGAAATGGGGCACGCCCGGGCGCTCCTTGCGCTCGCGGGCGCGGATCAGGTGACGGCTGCAAAGACGGTCGCCGCGCGCGGACTTTCCGTGCGGCAGACCGAGGAGCTCGTGCGCCGCATGATTGAAGGCGCCGCACCCAAGAAGAAGGTGGTGATCAAGACCCGCGACGACGAGCGGCTCGAGGAGGCGCTCGCCGAGACGCTCGGCGCCGTCGTGAAGCTCACGGCGAACCAGAAGGGGCGCGGACGGATCGTGATTGAATTTTCTAGCCTTGATCAGCTCCAGGGCATCGTGGACCACATCCAGAAGTAGGCGGACTAGGTCTAGATCGACTATCCCTTAAGATGTACATATCCCGTAATAGATACAAGCAGTAGTGCTTTCGTAGATTGTTGCGAGATGCTTCAAGAAGTAAACTTCGCTCGACTCAAATTCAGGCTGCAATCGCGTGGGAATGTTCGGCTCTTCTGATATGATGCGCGTCGTTCTCGCGCAGTACGTCATTGCGCTGCTCGCATCCCTTGCGGGCGCGGTGTTCTTCGGGTTTGATGCAGGCTTGTCCGCTCTTCTCGGAGGACTCTCCTACGCGTTGATGTCCACGCTTCTCATGGTCTTTCTGATTGTGGGGCGCCGGCTGAGATTCAGCGTGGGAGCGGGCGTCATGGCGATGCTGCTCGGTGAATTTGTAAAAGTTCTGCTCGTCGTATTGCTGCTGCTCACCGCTGCCCGGCTCTACGCGGAGCTCAACTGGCCCGCTTTTCTTTTTTCGCTGATGGCGGTGGTGAACAGCTACTTCGTGCTGCTGTTCAAGAAAAACTAAGGATAGGTCCTCATGGCAATCGAGAGCCCTAGCGCTACTGAATATATTCAGCATCACATGGCGCATCTGCAGTCGATGCACCAGAACGTGATCGTCGACTTCTCGGTCATCAACTACGACACGATCTTCTTCTCGCTCGTCGCTCTGGCGATCGTGTTCTTCCTGCTGCGCCTCGGCGCCAAGAAGGCCACGTCCGGCGTTCCGGGCAAGATGCAGTGCGCCGTCGAGATGCTCGTCGAGATGGTCGACAATCAGGCGAAGAACATCGTTCACGGCGACCGCACCTACATCGCCCCGCTCGCGCTCACGGTCTTCTGCTGGGTCGCGATGATGAACATGATCGACCTCATCCCGGTCGACCTCTTCCCGTGGATCGCCGGCTTCCTCGGCCTGAGCCACCTGCGCCCGCTGCCGACCGCCGACCTGAACGGCACGCTCGGCCTCTCCCTCGGCGTCCTGCTGCTGCTCTTCTACTACGGCATCAAGGTGAAGAGCTTCTCGGGCTTCATCGTCGAGCTCTTCACGGCTCCCTTCGGCAAGTTCCCGCTGCTCTGGCCGGTGAACTTCCTGATGAACCTCATTGAATACGCTGCGAAGTTCGTTTCGCTCGGCATGCGACTCTTCGGCAACATGTACGCCGGCGAACTCGTGTTCTTCCTCATTGCGCTCCTGGGCGGCTACATGCTTGAGTTCAGCCTCCCCGGTGCTGCTGCTGCCGGACTTGGACAAGTCATCGCCGGCCTGGTCTGGTGGCTCTTCCATGTGCTGATTGTTCTGTTGCAGGCGTTTATTTTCATGATGCTGACGCTGGTCTATATCGGGCAAGCTCACAGCAGCCACTAACAGACAATTCGTTTTTTCTCATCAACTTTGTCAACTCCCTTCTAAACATCTAGGAGTCTTTCAAAAATGACCAACGTCGCTTTAGTTGCTATCGCCTGCGGTATCATCATCGGTCTCGGCGCTCTCGGCGCCTGCCTTGGCATCGCTCTCATGGGCGCCAAGTACCTTGAGGCCTCCGCTCGCCAGCCCGAGCTCATGGAGCCCCTCCAGACGAAGATGTTCCTCCTCGCCGGCCTGATCGACGCGGCCTTCCTGATCGGCGTCGGTATCGCCATGATGTTCGCCTTCGCCAACCCCTTCGTCGGCTAATTCCCAGCCGTACGACCAACGTCTTTCTTTTCAATGACGCTGTCCGTGGCGCCGCCCGTAGATAGGCGCGGCGCTGCTGACTTAACGGGGTTCAACAATGAACATTAATGCCTCTCTGTTTGTACAGATGGTCGTGTTCTTCCTTGGTGCCTGGGTCACCATGAAGTACATCTGGCCACCGCTGATTCACGCGATTGAAGAGCGGCAGAAGAAGATTGCTGACGGCCTGGCCGCGGCGAACAAGGGCGAGAAGGCCCTTGCCGTTGCGACCGAGCAGGGCAAGGCCATCGAAGCGGCCGCCCGTGCCCGCGCCTCCACCATCGTCGCTGACGGTGAGAAGCGCGCTCTGGCGATCGTCGAGGATGCCAAGGCCCAGGCGACGGTTGAAGCCGATCGCATCATCGAATCCGCCAAGGCTGAAGCTGCCGTGCAGGTTCAGCGTGCTCGCGATCAGCTCCGCGATCAGGTGGCTGCGCTTGCCGTCCAGGGTGCTGAACAGATTCTTGCCCGCGAAGTCGACAAGAACGTTCATGCTCAACTGCTTGATCAATTGAAGGCGAAGCTCTAACTATGGCGGAACTTTCGACGATAGCGCGCCCTTACGCCGAAGGCCTCATGGAGGCTCTTCAGGAGCGTAAAGCCAGCGCACAAGAAATGACCCGGGTTCTCGACGCCGTTGCGCAGCTCGCGCAGGTGTCGCGCGACCCGCAGGTCGGTCAGCTCGCGGGTGATCCCGGCCTCTCGGATGACCAGCTCTTCGGCGTGCTCGACGGCATGCTCGGCGCTGATCAGCCGGAAGAAGTCAAGAATCTGCTTCGCGTCGTGATTCAGAACGGCCGCATTGATGCGCTGCCTGAGATCGCGCGGCAATTCCGCATCCTGAAGAACAAGTCCGAAGGCGTCGCCGACGCCTACATCGAGACCGCCTTCCCGCTCACCGATGATGAGCTGAAGGAGCTGCTGGAAGCGCTAGCGAAGAAGTTCCCGGGAGTGAAGCTTCACCCGGTCGTCTCGGTCGAGAAGGAATTGATCGGCGGCGTGCGCGTGCATGTCGGCGACAAGCTGCTCGACGCCTCGATCCGCGCGCGTCTTAGCCAAATGAAGACGGCGCTCACCGCATAAAATTCGGAGCTGTAAGATGCAACTCAATCCCAGTGAAATCAGCGAACTGCTGAAGAAGCGTATCGAAGGCCTCGGCGTTTCCGCTGATCTTCGCACCCAGGGCACCGTGGTCTCGCTGTCCGACGGCATCGCCCGCATTCACGGCCTGAGCGACGTGATGCAGGGTGAAATGCTGGAGTTCCCGGGCGAGGTCTACGGCCTTGCTCTGAACCTCGAACGCGACTCCGTCGGCGCCGTTATTCTCGGCGACTACGAAGGCATTTCGGAAGGCGACACGGTGAAGACCACCGGCCGCATTCTTTCCGTGCCGGTCGGTCCTGAACTCGTCGGCCGCGTCGTCAACGCCCTCGGTCAGCCGATCGACGGCAAGGGCCCGATCGAAGCCAAGACCTTCGACGTGATCGAAAAGGTCGCCCCGGGCGTGATCGACCGTCAGTCGGTCTCCCAGCCGGTCCAGACCGGTCTCAAGTCCATCGACTCGATGGTGCCGATCGGCCGCGGCCAGCGCGAACTGATCATTGGCGACCGTCAGACGGGCAAGACCGCCGTTGCGATCGACACGATCATCAACCAGAAGGGCAAGAACCTCTACTGCGTCTACGTCGCCATCGGCCAGAAGGCCTCCACGATCGCCAACGTCGTCGCCAAGCTCGAAGAGCACGGCGCCATGGACTACACGATCGTCGTCGCCGCCACCGCCTCCGAGTCCGCCGCGATGCAGTACATCGCGCCGTACGCCGGCGCCACGATGGGCGAGTACTTCCGCGACCGCGGCGAAGACTCCCTGATCGTCTACGACGACTTGACCAAGCAGGCCTGGGCCTACCGCCAGATCTCCCTGCTGCTGCGTCGTCCGCCGGGACGTGAAGCCTACCCCGGCGACGTCTTCTACCTGCACAGCCGTCTGCTCGAACGCGCCGCCCGCGTGAACCCCGACTACGTCGAGCGCTTCACGAAGGGTGCGGTGAAGGGCAAGACCGGCTCGATGACGGCTCTGCCGATCATTGAAACGCAGGCAGGCGACGTCACCGCCTTCGTGCCGACGAACGTGATTTCGATTACCGACGGCCAGATCTTCCTTGAGACCGATCTCTTCAACGCGGGTATTCGTCCCGCCATCAACCCGGGTATTTCGGTGTCCCGAGTCGGCGGCGCTGCCCAGACCAAGGTCATCAAGAAGCTCGGCGGCGGTGTCCGTCTCGCGCTCGCCCAGTACCGCGCTCTCGCGGCCTTCGCCCAGTTCGCCTCCGACCTCGACGAAGTCACCCGCAAGCAGCTCGAACGCGGCCGCATGGTCACGGAGCTCATGAAGCAGCCCCAGTATCAGCCGCTGCAGGTTTGGGAAGAGGCTGTCGTTCTGTACGCCGTGAACAACGGCGCGTATGACGACGTCAACGTTGCGGACGCCCTGAAGGTCGAACGCGCCATGCGCGAGTACCTCAAGGCCCACTACGCCGACCTCGTCGACTCGATCGAAACCAACAAGGCCCTCTCCAAGGAGGACGAGGCTCGCCTGCAGGGTGCGATCGCTGAGTTCAAGAAGAACGGCGCCATCTAACGACCAATCGAGGACCCAATTCCATGCCCAGTACAAAGGAAATTCGCGGCAAGATCAAGAGCGTGCAGAACACGCGCAAGATCACCAAAGCGATGGAGATGGTTGCGGCCTCGAAGATGCGCAAGGCGCAGGACCGGATGCACGCTGCCCGCCCGTACGGCGACAAGATTCGAGTGATCTGCTCGCATCTTGCCCGCGCGAACGTGACGGACTACCGTCATCCGTTCCTCACTCAGCACGAAGGTGCCAAGAAGGTGGGCATCATCCTGGTGTCCACCGACAAGGGCTTGGCCGGCGCTCTCAACACGAACATTCAGCGTCTGCTTCTGCAGCGCATGAAGGCGTGGTCTGACGAGGGCGTCGAGGTTGAAGCGGCCGCTCTTGGCAACAAGGGCCTCGGCTTCCTTCAGCGCATGGGTGTTCCTGTTCTTAGCCAGGCTGTCCAGCTTGGCGACCGTCCGTCGCTTGACCGCCTGATCGGCGCCATCAGCGTGCAGATCGAGGCGTTCAAGGAAGGCAAGGTCGACAAGGTCTACCTCTGCTACAGCCGCTTCGTGAACGCGATGAAGCAGATCCCTGTCATCGAGCAGATTCTGCCTCTCACGGACGAGCATCTTTCGGCTGACGAGCCTCAGCGCAAATACTCGTGGGACTACATCTACGAGCCTGACGCCAAAACCGTTCTCGACGAACTGCTTCGCCGCTACGTCGAGGCTTTGATTTACCAGGCAGTTGCAGAAAACATGGCCTCCGAACAGAGCGCCCGTATGGTCGCCATGAAGGCCGCTTCGGACAATGCGAAGAAGCTCATCGACGATCTGCAGCTCGTCTACAACAAGACTCGCCAGGCCGGCATTACGAAGGAAATCACCGAAATCGTCGGTGGTGCCGCCGCCGTGTCTTCTTAATCGAATTTAAAAAATCGATAACTGAGGAAATCCCATGAGTATCGGACAGATCGTTCAGGTGATCGGCGCGGTCGTGGATATTGAATTCCCGCGCGACGCGATGCCTAAGATTTACGAAGCGCTCGTCCTGAAGAACGACGACGCCAACGCCAACGCCCTCGCCCAAAGCGGCCTGGTGTTCGAAGTCGAGCAGCAGCTCGGCGACGGCGTCGTCCGCACCATCGCGATGGGCACGTCGGAAGGCCTGCGCCGCGGCATGACCGTCGAATCGACCGGCCGCGAAATCTCCGTTCCGGTCGGCCCGAAGACCCTCGGCCGCATCATGGACGTTCTCGGCCGCCCGATCGACGACTGCGGTCCGATCGAATCCGAAGAAATCCGTCCGATTCACAATGAAGCTCCGAAGTTCGACGAACTCTCCCCGTCCGTCGACCTGCTCGAAACCGGCATCAAGGTGATCGACCTGATCTGCCCGTTCGCCAAGGGCGGCAAGGTCGGTCTGTTCGGCGGCGCCGGCGTGGGCAAGACCGTCAACATGATGGAGCTCATCAACAACATCGCCAAGCAGTACGGCGGCTACTCCGTGTTCGCCGGCGTCGGCGAGCGCACCCGCGAGGGCAACGACTTCTACCATGAAATGGGCGAGTCGAAGGTTCTCGACAAGGTCGCCATGGTGTTCGGCCAGATGAACGAGCCCCCGGGAAACCGTCTCCGCGTTGCTCTGACGGGCCTGACGATGGCCGAAGCCTTCCGTGACGAAGGCCGCGACATCCTGCTCTTCATCGACAACATCTACCGCTACACCCTCGCCGGTACGGAAGTGTCCGCTCTGCTCGGCCGCATGCCGTCCGCCGTGGGCTACCAGCCGACCCTCGCCGAGGAAATGGGCAAGCTGCAGGAACGTATTGCTTCCACGAAGACCGGCTCGATCACCTCGATCCAGGCCGTGTACGTCCCTGCTGACGACTTGACCGACCCGTCCCCGGCCACGACCTTCGGCCACCTCGACGCCACCGTCGTTCTGTCGCGCGACATCGCCGCCCTGGGCATCTACCCGGCCGTCGACCCGCTCGACTCGACCTCGCGTCAGGTCGACCCGAACATCATCGGCGTCGAGCACTACACGACCGCCCGCCGCGTTCAGGAAACCCTGCAGCGCTACAAGGAGCTCCGCGACATCATCGCCATTCTCGGCATGGATGAGCTCGCTCCGGAAGACAAGCTCGTCGTGCAGCGCGCCCGCAAGATCCAGAACTTCCTCTCGCAGCCGTTCCACGTCGCCGAGGTGTTCACCGGCGCTCCGGGCAAGTACGTTCCCCTCAAGGAAACGATCCGCGGCTTCAAGATGATTGTTGACGGCGAATGCGACGAACTGCCCGAACAGGCGTTCTACATGGTCGGCACGATCGACGAAGCCTTCGAGAAGGCTAAGACCCTCAAGTAATGCTTGGCGGCGGCCGGCGTGACCGCCGGCCGCGGCAAGCGCCCGACAAACGGAGCAACCTTATATGGCTACCATTAAAGTCGACGTCGTCAGCGCCGAAGAACACATCTTCTCCGGCGAGGCCGAACTCGTGTCGCTGCCCGGAACGTCTGGCGAACTTGGCATCATGCCGGGCCATCTCCCGCTCATCACGCTCGTCCGTCCCGGGTTTGTGCGCATCCACAAGTCCGGCGAATCCGAGGTTGAGCAGATCTTCGTCGCGGGGGGCGTCCTGGAGGTCCAGCCTGATCTGGTGACTGTTCTGGCCGATACGGCCGTGCGCAGCAAGGACCTCGACGAGGCCCGCGCCAAGGAAGCCCTGGCTGCGGCCGAAGCCGCCCGTTCCTCTGCGACCGGCAGCATCGAGATCGCCCGCATCGAAGCGGAGATCGCAGCCCTGGCTGCGGAGCTCGCCGCCATCAAGAAGCTTCGCAGCAAGCTCTGATAGCGATCGAGTCAGCAACGACGCTGAGAGCGGAGAAGTCTTCGGACCCCTCCGCTCTTTTCTTATGCGCAGGCGCGCCCCCTGCGCTACGATTGTCTCCATCCTGGAGAAGCGGCGGGCCCGGCTCAGCGCGCGTCGTCTCAGGCAGCACAAGAACAAAGGAGACTAGGGATGAGCGCTGTTAAGATCCTCGTAACGACGGACGGTTCTAATCTGAGTGACAAGGCGGTGGACACCGCCATCGAACTCGCCGAACAGCTCGGCGGCTCCGTGGTCGGCATGACCGCGGTTCTTACGCCCGCCCCCGAAGGCGGCTTCGCCGACGAGGAGCAGCCCGTCAAGGACCGGCTTGAGGCGATCGCCCGCAAGGCCGCCGAAAAGAGCGTTCCCTGCGAGATCGTCGCGGAGCATGCGGAGACGGTGTCGCAGGGCGTGCTCGCCTGCGCGGCCCGCTGCAACGCCACCTACATCGTGATGGCAAGCCGCGGCCTCGGCACGTTCGGCGCGCTCCTGCTCGGCAGCGAGACGCAGAAGGTGCTCAGTCAGGCCGACCGTCCGGTCCTCGTCGTGCGCTGACCGCGCAACCGTCGGCCGCATCCGGGCGGCCTTCAGGAATTCAAAGGGAAATCCGCGCCCGTGAGGTGCGGATTTTTCTTTCATCAAAACTTTGAGAGACCCCCTCATGACTCCTCAGAACGACTGCTTCCTGCGCGCGCTCAAGCGCGAGCGCACCGACTTCACCCCCGTCTGGCTCATGCGTCAGGCCGGTCGCTATCTGCCGGAATACTGCCGCACGCGCGCCGAGGCCGGCAGCTTCATGGGGCTCGCGCAGAATCCGGACTACGCCACCGAAGTGACGCTGCAGCCGATCGACCGCTACGGTCTCGACGCGGCGATCCTCTTCTCGGACATCCTGACGGTGCCCGACGCCATGGGACTCGGCCTCTCCTTTGTGCAGGGCGAGGGGCCCGTCTTTGCGCATCCCGTGCAGGACGAGGCGGCCGTAGCCCGACTCGCCGTTCCCGACGTTGAGGAGAAGCTTGGGTACGTCACGGCTGCGGTGAGGAGCATCCGACGCGCGCTCGACAACCGCGTGCCGCTCATCGGCTTCTCCGGTTCGCCCTTCACGCTCGCTTGCTACATGATCGAAGGCCGCGGCAGCCGCGACTTCCGCACCGCCAAGACGATGATGTTCCGCCGTCCGGACCTCTTTGAGCGCGTGCTCGACGTCAACGCCGAAGCCGTCGCCCGCTACCTCAACGCCCAGATCGCCGCGGGCGCGCAGGCCGTGCAGATCTTCGACACCTGGGGCGGCATGCTCGCCGACGGTGACTTCCAACGCTTCTCGCTCGCCGCGACGAAGAAGGTGGTCGATCAGCTCGTGCGCACCTCCGAGGGCGAGCGCGTGCCCGTCATCGTCTTCACCAAGGGCGGCGGCGAATGGATCTCCGAAATCGCCGCCTGCGGCTGCGACGCCGTCGGCCTCGACTGGACGACGAACCTCTCCCTCGCGCGCCGCGAGGTCGGCGACCGCGTCGCGCTGCAGGGCAACATGGATCCGCTCGCGCTCTTCGGCGACGAGGCGACGATCCGCCGCGAAGCCCGGCGCGTGCTCGACGCCTTCGGACCGGTCGGCGCGGGCGGTCACGTCTTCAACCTCGGCCACGGCATCAACCAGTTCACGCCCGTGGAGAACGTGCAGATCCTCGTGGACGAAGTGCACGAATACAGCCGCCGGTACCATCAGGACTGACCGGTCGGCCCGGCGTTGCGTACTTATGCACAACGCCGTACTGGTCTGATGTGAACTCTTTCGGGGCCCGGATTTTCGAATCCGGGCCCCGTCCGTTCCCATCTTTCCTTGCGGTTCTAGGGAAGAAAATGGGAGTGAGTTCTCATTTTCGATGCTTGATTTTTCGCTCCGGCGCCGTCGGACGGAAAGAATCCACAAAGTTATCCACAGAGGTTGTGCTCGTGCGGTGCATAAGCGCGGCCCGGCCCGCCGTGCATCCGCGCCGTGAAGCGGCGACAATCTCCTTCTTTCGATCCCTTCGCCCGAAGCCCAACGCATGGCAAAACTCGATCAGTTCGCGCAGGTCCTCGTGGACGTTCCGGGGCTTGCGCCCCTCGACTACCGCATCCCCGAGGACATGCTCGCGGCTCCGGGCGACCTCGTGGTGGTCACGGTCGGCGCCCGCCGCATGACGGGCGTGATCGCCTCGATCACGGCGGCCTCGGACGTCGAGGGCCGGCGCCTCAAGAGCATCCTGAAGGTGATGAAGACGACGGCGCCGCTGCCGGCGGAGTGGCTCGCGCTCACGCGCTTCGCCGCCTCGTACTACGTGCGTGGTTGGGGCGAGGCGGCGCTGCCGGCGCTCCCCGCGGCCCTGCGCCGGCCGCCCACGCCGCAGCAGGAGAAGCGCATCGCGGGCATCCGCGAGGCCGCGCCGAAGGCCCGCGGAGACGCATCCCGCGCCGCGCCTCCCGAGCTCAACGACGAACAGCGCGCGGCCGTCGAGGCCGTCTGCGCCGCGCCGGGCTTCGCGACCTGGCTGCTCTTCGGCGTGACGGGCTCGGGCAAGACCGAGGTCTATCTGCATCTCATGGAGCGCACGCTGGCGGCTGATCCGGAGGCGCAGGTCCTGCTCCTCGTGCCGGAGATCAACCTGACGCCGCAGCTGGTCGGACGCGTTGAAGCGCGCTTTCCCGACCTCGCCGTCGCGGCGCTCAACTCCGAATTCACCGACCGCGAGCGCGCCGCCGCCTGGCTGAGCGTTCACGAGGGGCGCGCGCGGATCCTCGTGGGCACCCGCATGGCGGTCTTCGCGAGCTTCTCGAAACTCCGCCTCATCCTCGTGGACGAAGAGCACGACCTCTCCTACAAGTCGGGCGACGGGCTGCGCTACAGCGCGCGCGACCTTGCCGTCTGGCGCGCCTCGAAGCTCGGAATTCCCGTGGTGCTCGGCTCCGCGACGCCTTCACTCGAGAGTTGGATGAAGGCGAAGGAGGGCGCCTACCGGCTCCTGACGCTGAGCGCCCGTGCGGTGGAGCACGCCGCGCTCCCCGACGTGGAGCTCACCGATCCGCCGCCCAAGGGTTCGCGCGGAATGATCTCCGAAGTCTCCCGCGCCGCCCTCGAGGCGTGCCTCGCCGAGGGGCGTCAGGCGCTCGTCTTTCTCAACCGGCGCGGCTACTCGCCGGTGCTCTCCTGCCCGGCCTGCGAATGGGTGAGCACGTGCGTGCGTTGCTCGGCCTTCACCGTCTACCACAAGCGTGAGAAGGCGCTCATCTGCCACCACTGCGGGTGGCGCCGACCCGTCCCGGAAGCCTGCCCGTCCTGCGGCAACGTCGACATCCTGCCGCGCGGCACCGGCACGGAGCGCATCGAGGAGGAGCTCGAGGTGCTCTTTCCCGGCAGGCGCATCCTGCGCATCGACCGCGACAGCGCCGCGAAGAAGCATGCCGCCGAGGCGGCCTTCGGGAAGGTCCACCGCGGCGAAGTCGACATCCTCGTCGGCACGCAGATGGTGGCGAAGGGGCACGACTTCCAGAAGATCGGCCTCGTGCTCGTGCTCAATCCCGACGCGCAGATCCTTTCGCCCTCGACGCGCGCCCGCGAGCGGCTCTTTGCGACGCTCATGCAGGTCGCGGGCCGTGCGGGGCGCGGCGGCGAACGCGGACGGGTGCTCATCCAGACGCGCTTTCCCGACGACCCGCTCTTTTCGGCGCTTGCCCGGCAGAGCTACCCCGCCTTCGCCGACGCAACGCTCGAGGAGCGCCGCGAGAGCGCCTGCCCGCCCTTCATGCATCAGGCGCTCCTCACGGCTGAAGCCGACCAGCTCTCCTCGGCGATCGGCTTCCTCGAGGACGCGGCCAGGGCCGCCGCGCCGCTCGCGGGCGACGACGTCCTCGTCTACGATCCCGTGCCCATGCCCCTCGTGCGGCTCATGAACCGCGAGCGCGCGCAGCTTCTCGTCGAGAGCGTTGGACGCATGACGCTGCACCGCTTCCTCATCGCCTGGAATCAGGCGATCTCGGGACTCAGGACCTCCGGGAACATCGTCTGGTGCCTGGAGGTTGATCCCCTGGAAACCTGATTCCCTGTATAATTTGGCTCCTCTCCGCGTGGTGAAATGGATATCATGCAGCCCTCCGAAGGCTGCGGTACAGGTTCGATTCCTGTCGCGGGGACCAGTCAAAATCGAAGCAATTCGAAGAGCCCGTACCGTCCGTCGGCGGCACGGGTTTTTTATTTCAGCAGGGCGGATGCGGTGAAGATTCCCGTTGAAGTTTTGGTCCATCAGAAGACCCGCGCACTCGAGCTGCGCTACGAGGACGGGCACGCCGCCGTCTTCTCCTTTGAATTTCTGCGCGTGCTCTCGCCCTCGGCCGAAGTGCAGGGTCACTCCCCCGACCAGGCCGTCCTGCAGGTCGGCTGCCGCGACGTAGGCCTGAAGGGGATCGAACCGGTCGGGCAGTACGCGCTGCGCCTCACCTTCGACGACGGCCACGACTCGGGCCTCTACAGCTGGGACTACTTCGAGCGGCTCGACCGCGAGCGCGAGGCGCTTTGGGCGGACTACCTCGAGGCGCTCGCCCGGGCCGGCGCCTCGCGCGATCCCGGGGATCCCGCCAACGCCCCCTTCCTCGCCCGCATGCGGCCCAAGAAGGGCTGCGGACACTGACCGCCTTCAAATCGACGAGAACGAGAGAGCTCATGCAGAAGAAAGAAGACAAGCGCCTGCCGGAAGGTCAGATCGACTTCGGCTACAGCACCGTGCGCGAGAACGAGAAGGAGGAGAAGGTCCGTGAGGTCTTCGACAGCGTCGCGCCCAAGTACGACCTGATGAACGACCTGCTCTCCTTCGGCATGCACCGCCTTTGGAAGCGCCGCTGCATCGCCGAGGCACAGGTGCGCCCCGGCACGAAGGTGCTCGACATCGCGAGCGGCACGTGCGATCTCGCCATCGCCTTCGCGAAGCTCGCCGGTCCGGGCTGCGTGACGGCGACCGACATCAACCACGAGATGCTGTCCTTCGGCCGCCGCCGCATCGAGGCGGCCGGGCTCGACTGCAGCGTCGTGCAGGCCGACGCCGAGAAGCTCCCCTTCAAGGACGGAAGCTTCGACGTCGTGACCGTCTCCTTCGGCATCCGCAACATGACCCACAAGGACCGGGCGCTGCGCGAGATGCTGCGCGTGCTGCGGCCGGGTGGACGACTCCTCGTGCTCGAATTCAGCCGCTGCACGCCGCTTCTAAAGCCTTTTTACGATTTTTACTCCTTCACCTTCATGCCCTGGCTCGGCGGCAAGATCGCCGCGGACGCCGACTCCTACAGGTATCTCGCCGAGTCGATCCGCATGCATCCGGATCAGCCCGCCTTTGCAAAACTCATGACGGACGCCGGATTCTCCGACGTTAAATGGCACAATCTGACATTCGGAGTGTGCGCGCTGCACATCGGCGCCAAGGCCGCCTGAAGGACCTGCGCCGGTTCGCCCCTGACGGCGCGCATGCAGGAGGACGAACGCCTTCGTTCCGATGCTCCGAGATCGACCACAAAAGGAATTTCCCCCACATGAAGAATTTCATCGCCGCCCTTGTCGTCTGTGCCGCACTCGCCACCGCGAGCTTCGACGCCGATGCCGCCAAGCGCTTCGGCTCCGGCATGAACCTCGGCCGCCCGGCGCCGACCTTCTCGCAGAAGGCTCCGGCCGCTCCGGCCGCTGCTCCGGCCGCCCAACAGCATCCGCAGACAGGTGCGCAGCAGCCCGCCGCGCGGCCCAACGCCGCCACGCCTCCCGTGCAGAAGCCCTCGATGATGCGCAGCATCCTCGGCGGCATCGCCGCGGCGCTCGGCATCACGGCCCTGCTCTCGATGCTCGGTCTCGGCGGCGCCGGCCTGACGAGCCTCATCACCGGGCTTCTGCTCGCCGTGGTCGTCTTCTTCGTGGTCCGCATGATCTTCGCGCGCCGCCGTCCGCAGACGGCCTCTGCCGCGGGCGGTCCTACCGCCGACGCCTATCAACAGCGCGCCCCCGAGCCGCAGCAGCCGATGGCGAACCAGTCCGCCGAACCCTCTACGCCCGCCTGGCAGCAGGCCCCGCAGCAGAGCGTGCGCGCCGGCAGCCTGATGGATCAGCTCATGGGCGGCGCCGTGCCGCAGCCCGCCGCCGCGAACGCCTCCGGCGCCGAGCCCGTGGACGTGACGCCCGCCGACTTTGACCGCGCGGGCTTTCTCAAGGCCGCCCGCGAGAACTACATCAAGCTGCAGAAAGCCTGGGACACGGGTAACGTGATCGAGATCTCCGACTTCACCGACAACGACCTCTTCACGGCCGTGACGCATCAGCTCCGCGAGCGCAAGGGCGAGGTCTACCACACCGAGGTTGAGAAGCTCGACGACGAGCTCCTCGGCATCGCCCGCGACGGAGGCGACTACTTCGCAAGCGTGCGCTTCACAGGCCGCCTCGTGATCAACGGCGAGGCGGAGGACCTGGACGAGACCTGGATCCTGCGCAAGCCCGTCGAGGGCGACGCCGGTTGGCTGCTCTGCGGCATCCGTCAGAACGGTCCCGCCGCCTGAGGTTCGGCGCCCTGAATCGGGCATCACAACTCGTTGAATACGCTGCGTTTTCGAGAAGGCGCGGCGTATTTTTTTTGATCTCGATGAAACATTGCCCGATTGGCCCCCCTGAGGGGGCTTTTTTTTGCCCACAGGGGTCGCAGGGGGGTGATGGATTCCTAAAATGCGCGCAAATAAACGCCCCTAGGGGTTTTCCGTTCAACGTCGTTCACAGATAAGGACAAAAGAGATGACGCTGACTGGTTTTGTTCTGCTCTACCTCGCCGCTACGGTCGCCATCGGCGTCTGGGCGGCCACGCGTGTGAAGAGCACGAGCGACTTTGCGCTTGCCGGCCGCAGCCTCCCGCTGCCGATGGTCATCACCGCGACCTTCGCGACCTGGTTCGGCTCCGAAACGATCCTCGGCCTTCCCGGCCGATTCATTGAAAGCGGCATTGCCGGCGTCATCGAAGAGCCCTTCGGCTCGGGCATGGCGCTCATTCTCGTGGGCACCTTCTTCGCGCAGAGGCTCTACAAGCAGAAGATCCTCACGCTCGGCGACTACTACCGCGACCGCTACGGCCGCAGCGTCGAGCTGCTCTGCTCCGTTGCGATCGTGATCTCCTACCTCGGCTGGGTGGGCGCTCAGGTGACCGCGCTCGGCCTCGTGATCAACCTCATCACCGAAGGCGCCGTGTCGATGACGACCGGCATGGTGATCGGTGCGTGCGTCGTGCTCGCCTACACGATGGTGGGCGGCATGTGGTCCGTCGCGATGACCGACTTCGTGCAGATGATCATCATCGTGCTCGGCCTCGTGGCGATCCTCTGGTTCGCCTCCGACCTCGCCGGCGGCTTCGGCAACGTGATCGAGTATGCGCGCGGCAAGGACCTCTTCCATGCGCTGCCCGAACCGACTCCGTCGGGCTGGCTTTTCTGGATCTCCGCGGCCATGACGATGATGATCGGCTCGATCCCGCAGCAGGACGTCTTCCAACGCGTGATGTCCGCGAAGAACGTCCAGACCGCCGTCGCCGGTCCGATCATCGGCGGGTCGTTCTACATCCTCTTCGCCTTCGTGCCGATGTTCATCGTCGTCGCCGCCGTGCTCGTCATGCCCGAGGCCGCGCAGAAGATGCTCGCCGAAGATCCGCAGCAGCTCCTGCCGACGCTCGTGCGCGACTACATGCCGATGTGGCTGCGCGTGCTCTTCTTCGGCGCCGTGCTCTCGGCCGTGATGTCGACCGCTTCGGCGACGATGCTCGCGCCCTCGACGATCTTCGTCGAGAACGTGCTGCGCCACTTCACCAAGGTGGACGACCGCAACATGCTCCTCGCGATGCGCCTCACGGTCGCGGGCTTCGCCCTGCTCGTCCTCATGTACTCGATCGCGCTTGAGGGCGCTCCGATCTACGACATGGTCGCGATGGCCTACCAGTTCCCGGTCGTCGGCGCCTTCTGGCCGCTCGTCTGCGGGCTCTACTGGAAGAACGCCACCCGTCAGGGCTGCTACCTGTCGATCTTCTTGGGTTCGGCCGTCTGGGTGCTCCTCACCTGGACCTCGCTCGGCGAAGTCTTCCCGAACGTCCTGGGCGGTTTCATCGCCGCGGGCTTCGGCATGGTGGCGGGCTCCCTCCTGCCGACCGCCGACAACCACCGCTTTCTTGAAGAGCACAGCCGCAGCACGATGAAGCGCCCGGTCGACGCCGAGGTGGGCGACGGTCGTCTGCCCGCCGTCACGCCGGTGAGCGCCACAGCCTGAAGGGATCCCGGCGACGACTCCGGCGCCGGCGCCTGAACGGCAACGAAATGAAAGAGGCCCTGCTCTGCAGGGCCTCTTCTTTTAGAATTTCAGGCATCTTCCGCCGCCATTGCGACGGCGACTTGAACATAAAGCAGAAGATGAACGTAGTCATTCTCGCCGCCGGCATGGGCAAGCGCATGCGCTCCCGCCTCCCGAAGGTTCTTCAGCCCCTGGCCGGGCGTCCGATGCTCGACCACGTGCTCGACGCAACCGAAGGGCTCTCCCAATCCCCCAGAGTCGTCGTCGTGGGACACGGCGCCGAGACCGTCATGGCGCATTGCGAAGGCCGCACCGACGTCGCCTTTGCGCTTCAGGCCGAGCAGCTCGGCACCGGGCACGCGCTGCGCGCCGCGCTTCCTCAGATTGATCCCGCCGCCCCGCAGACGCTCGTCTGCCTCGGCGACGTTCCGCTCCTTAGCCGCGCGACGCTCGGGCGGGTGGCGGACGAAGCCGCCGAAGGCGGCCTCGTGCTCCTCACGGTGGAGCTCGACGATCCGACCGGGTACGGCCGCATCCTGCGCGACGCCGAAGGGCGCGTGCGCTCGATCGTAGAGGAGAAGGACGCGACGCCTGAAGAAAAGCGCGTGCGCGAGGTGAACACCGGCATCATGTGCCTGCCGACGGCGCGGCTCGCCCAATGGCTCGCCGCGCTCTCGCCCGCGAACGCTCAGGGCGAGTACTACCTCACGGACGTGATTGACCTTGCCGCGCGCGAGGGCGTGCGCATCTCGGCCGTGCATCCGCAGCACGTCTGGGAGGTCGAGGGCGTCAACTCCAAGGCGCAGCTCGCCGAGCTCGAGCGCGTCTGGCAGCGCGCCCAGGCCAGTGCGCTCCTCGACGCGGGCGTGACGTTGCTCGACCCGGCTCGCATCGACGTGCGCGGCCGGCTTGAATGCGGCCGCGACGTCGAGATCGACGTCAACTGCGTCTTCGAGGGCGAAGTGAAGCTCGCCGACGGCGTGCGCGTGGGCGCGAACTGCGTGCTGCGCAACTGCGTGGTCGACGAGGGCGTCGAGATCCTGCCCTTCTGCCACATCGACGGCGCGCACGTGGGCGCCGGCGGCCGCGTCGGCCCCTATTCGCGCCTGCGTCCCGGCGCCGAGCTCATGGGCGGCAACCACATCGGCAACTTCGTCGAGGTGAAGAAGTCCAACGTCGGGCTCGGGACCAAGATCAACCATCTCACCTACATCGGCGACGCCGACGTCGGCGCGCGCGTCAACATCGGCGCGGGCACCATCACCTGCAACTACGACGGCGTGAACAAGTTCCGCACCGTGATCGGCGACGACGCCTTCATCGGCTCGGGCACCGAGCTCGTTGCGCCCGTCACGGTGGGCGCGGGCGCCACGATCGGCGCGGGTTCGACCATCACCCGCGCGGCGCCCGACGGGAAGCTCACGCTGAGCCGCACCCGTCAGGTCACGGTCGAAGGCTGGCAGCGGCCGGTGAAGAAGCGCTGAGCGCACGAGGAGACGAACTGAAATGTGTGGAATAGTCGCGGCGGCGAGCCGCCGCAACGTTGTGCCGCTTCTTCTCGAGGGTCTGCGGCGCCTCGAATACCGCGGGTACGACTCCTGCGGCATCGCCACGGTCGATGCCGAGGGTCTGCACCGCGCCCGCTCCACTGCGCGCGTCGCGCAGCTCTCGGCCGAAGTGGAGAAGGCCGGCCTCGAAGGTGTCACGGGCATCGCCCACACGCGTTGGGCGACCCACGGCCAGCCCGAGGTGTGCAATGCGCATCCGCACTTCTCGCGCGGCATGATCGGCATCGTCCACAACGGCATCATCGAGAACTACGAGCCGATCCGCGAGCGTCTGAAGACGCTCGGCTACGAATTCACGAGTCAGACCGACACGGAGGTGCTCGCGCACCTCATCCACTCCAATTACCACGGCAGCCTCCTCGAGGCCGTCAAGGCGTCCGTCCTTGAAGTGCGCGGCAGCTACGCCATCGCGGTCGTCTGCCGCGACGAGCCGCACACGATCGTGCTCGCCCGACAGGGCTCGCCCCTCGTGGTCGGCGTGGGCGACGGCGAAATGTTCGCCGCCTCGGACGCCATGGCCGTCGCCGGCGTCACCGACCGCATCATGTACGTCGCCGAGGGCGACGTCTGCGAGATCACACCCGACCGTGCGGACGTCTACGAACGCCGCGGGACGGAGTTCGCGCCCGTCACGCGCGAAGTGCGCGTGGTGCACGCCTATTCGGGCGCCGTGGACCTCGGTCCCTACCGCCACTACATGCAGAAGGAGATCTTCGAGCAGCCGCGCGCGATCGGCGACACGCTCGAGGGCGTCGTCGGCATCACGCCGAAGCTCTTCGGCGCGGACGCCGAAGAGGTCTTTTCGGGCGTCACCCACCTCCTCTTCCTCGCCTGCGGCACCTCGTACTACGCCGCGCTCACCGCCAAGTACTGGATCGAGGCGATCGCGGGCATCCACTGCGACGTGGAGATCGCGAGCGAGTACCGCTACCGCGTCTCCGTGCCCGATCCGAATACGCTCGTCGTGACGATCTCCCAGTCGGGCGAAACCGCCGACACGCTCGCTGCGCTGCGCCACGCGCGCGACGACCTCGGCATGGGCCGCACGCTCACGATCTGCAACGTGTCCACGTCGGCGATGGTGCGCGAGAGCCGCCTCGCCTACATCACGCGCGCCGGCGTCGAAGTGGGCGTCGCCTCGACGAAGGCCTTCACCACGCAGCTCGCCGCGATCTATCTGCTCGCGCTTGCCCTTGCGAAGCTCAATGGGCGCCTCACGCCCGAGCGCGAGGCCGAGGAGCTCAAAGCGCTGCGCCACATTCCTGCGGCGCTCTCGTCGGTGCTCGCCCTGGAGCCGCAGGTGATCGACTGGGCCGAGCGTTTCGCGCAGAAACAGCATGCGCTCTTCCTCGGGCGCGGCGTGCACTATCCGATCGCGCTTGAGGGCGCCCTCAAGTTGAAGGAGATCAGCTACATCCACGCCGAAGCCTATCCGGCCGGCGAACTCAAGCACGGGCCGCTCGCGCTCGTGGACGACGCCATGCCCGTCGTGACGGTCGCGCCCAACGACCGGCTCCTTGAGAAGCTCAAGTCGAACATGGCCGAAGTGCGCGCCCGCGGCGGCGAGCTCTACGTCTTCGCCGACGGCGACTCCAACATCACGCCCGACGAGCGCACGCACGTGATCCGCCTGCCGGAGAACTACGGCGCCCTCTCGCCCATCCTGCACGTCGTGCCGCTGCAGCTTCTTGCGTACCACGCTGCGCTCGTGCGCGGCACGGACGTGGACAAGCCGCGCAACCTCGCCAAGAGCGTTACGGTGGAGTAAGTCCCGCAAGGGCATCCCGGAAACCGAAGCAGAGGGCCGCGCCAAGCGGCCTTCTTTTTTTGATGGCCCCGTTCCGGACTCTTCCTTTCGAAGAAAACACTTCGGCACGCCCTAGATGAGTGCCGTTAAGGAAGGAGGCGTTCGATCAGCTGCCCGACATGAAGGTGCGGATGCCCGAACCGACGAACTGCACGCCGATGCAGATGAGCAGGAAGCCCATGAGCTTGCCGAGCACGAGCGTGCCCGACGGGCCGAGGCGGCTGGAGATCACGTCGGAGTAGCGCATGACGAACCAGGAGGCGCCGCTCGCGGCGAGGATGGCGAGCACCGTCCAGGCGAAGGCGATCGCCATGTCGATGTAGTCGGTGAGTTCCGCGATCTCGGTGGAGAAGCCGATCACGACGGCGATGGTGCCGGGGCCGGCGATGCCGGGCATGGCGATGGGGAAGAAGGCGTAGTCGTCGCGGTCGCGGCGCACGATCGGCGCCTTGTTGGGCGAGTTGCCGCCGAAGAGCATCTGGTAGCCGATCGCGGCCACGACGAGGCCGCCTGCGATTCGCATCGCGCCGTAGGAGATGCCGAAGAAGGCGAGGAGGACGTTGCCGCCCGCAAGCGATACGAGCATGATCGCTGCGGCGTAGATCCAGGCCCACTTGGCCTGCTGACGCCGCCGCTCCTCGCTCATGCCCTGCGTGAGGCTGATGAAGAGCGGAATCTTGGAGGGCGGATTGGTGATCGTGATGAGGGAGATCAGACCGCCGAGGAAGTATTGGAAGTGGATGGCTTCGAGCATGATCCCGGGAATCGTCCGGAAGGTGCGGCCCCTGACCGGAGGGCGGGACCGTCCGGCGCTCTGTGTTCAGGTGGGCGAAAAAGTGTAAATAGAGCTTGCAACCTAGGCAATTCTACCTGCGGCGGTTTCATACAGATTGCGGAAAGACAGAATTTGAACACGGGGTTTCCTTCATTCTTGTGCTATAAGATGAACCCTTGTTCAGCCGTGAACAATTGTTCAAAACGATTCTTCCGCGGCTCGTACCCCAACACCTCCCTTCTCGTATCGAATTCAATCAGGTTGGACTGAGAATGCTGTTTGCTCAGAAATCTCTTCATGCCGCCGTGGGTCTCGCGCTCGGCGCGGCGGTGCTCTTCACCGGCTTCAATCCGCAGGCCGTGATCGGTGCGGCCGAGGCGGCCGAAGCGGCGCAGGGTCAGCAGCGGCCCCCCGTCGAGGTGGTCGTCGTCACCGTCAAGCCCCAGGACGTACGCATCGAAACGCTGCTTACGGGCCGCACGAGCGCCTACAACGTCTCTGAGGTGCGTCCCCAGGTGAACGGTATTCTGCAGAAGCGCCTCTTCAAGGAAGGCGAGGAAGTGAAGGCTGGCGATCAGCTCTATCAGATTGATCCGGCCGTCTACGACGCGCAGCTCAAGACCGCCGAGGCGACGCTTGCGCAGGCGCGCGCCGCGCTCGTGCAGGCCCGTGCGGACGCCAAGCGCTCGAGCGAACTCGTGAAGATCAACGCCGTCTCCAAGCAGTCCGACGACGCCGCGCAGGCTCAGCTCAAGAGTGCCCTCGCCGCCGTTCAGGCGGGCGAGGCGGCCGTGCTCACGGCGAAGATCAACCTCGACTACACGCAGGTCCGCTCGCCCATTTCCGGACGTGTTTCGCGCTCGGAATTCACCGAAGGCGCGCTCCTCTCCGCTTATCAGACTCAGGCCCTCACGACCGTGCAGCAGCTCGACCCGATCTACGTGGACGTGACGCAGACGGCCGACGACCTGTTGCGCATCCAGCGCGAGGTCGCCTCGGGCGAGCTCAAGACCGACGCTCAGGGCGCCGCTCCCGTGTCGCTCGTCCTCTCGGACGGCACCACCTATGGGCAGACCGGCAAGCTCACCTTCACCGACGCCATCGTTGACCAGACGACCGGTACGGTGCGCCTGCGCGCCGTCTTCCCGAACCCGGACCGTCAGCTGCTGCCGGGCATGTTCGTGCGCGCCAACCTCACCGAAGGCGTCCGTCCCGACGGCATCAAGATCCACATGCAGTCCGTCATGCGCGACCTGCGCGGCAATCCCTACGTCTACGTCGTGGGCGCCGACAACAAGGTCGAGCAGCGGGAAATCGTGGTCGAACAGACGATGGGCACCTACTGGCTCGTCAAGTCCGGCCTCAAGGCGGGCGACCGCGTGATCTACGAAGGCTTCCAGCGCACGGCCCCCGGTGCGGTCGTCGCCCCCAAGGAGCTTGATCCGAAGACGGTTCCTCAGGGCAAGCCGCTGTTCTAAAGATCGGAGACGCACTTCATGTTTTCGCGCTTCTTTATTGATCGCCCGGTCTTCTCCTGGGTGATTGCGATCGTGATCATGCTCGCGGGCTTGCTCTCCATCGAGACGCTGCCGGTGAGCCAGTACCCGCAGATCGCGCCGCCGCAGGTGTCGATCACCGCCCAGTATCCGGGCGCTTCGGCCGCGACGATTGAGAACACCGTCACGCAGGTGATCGAACAGAACCTCACGGGTCTCGACGGCTACCTCTACATGAACTCCACCTCCGACTCGGCGGGCCGCGTGAGCATCACGGTGACCTTCGAGGCGGGCACCAACCCCGACATGGCGCAGGTGCAGGTCCAGAACAAGATTCAGACCGCGCTCACCTCCCTGCCGCAGGTGGTCCAGCAGCTCGGCGTGACGATTCAGAAGACGTCGGCCAACTTCCTGATGGTGGTGGGCTTCATCTCGAAGAGCGGTACGCTCACCTCGGGCGACCTCGGCGACTTCCTCGTCTCCTCGATCAAGGAGCCGCTTTCGCGCGTCTCCGGCGTGGGCGAGGTGCAGGTCTTCGGCGCCTCGTACGCTATGCGCGTCTGGCTCGACCCGGACAAGCTCGTCAAGTACCATCTGAACCCCTCGGACGTCACCGCCGCCATCACGGCGCAGAACGCCCAGGTCTCCACGGGCAGTCTTGCGGGCCAGCCCACGGACGGCCGTCAGGAATACACGGCGACCATCTCCTCCTCGAGCCTGCTGCAGACGCCTGAGGAGTTCCGCAACATCCTCCTCAAGGTGACTGAGGAAGGCGCGAACGTCTATCTGCGCGACGTCGCCGATGTCGAGCTCGGCCAGCAGAGCTACACGGCCTTCGGCACGTACAACGGCTATCCGTCCGCCGGCATCGCCGTGAAGCTCGCCTCCGGCTCGAACGCTCTGGCAACCCAGGCGGCCGTGATGGAGCGCGTTGAGGAGCTCAAGAACCTCCTGCCGCAGGGCGTCGAAGCCGTGATTCCGTTCGACACTACGCCCTTCGTGCGCGCGGCGCTCCATGAGGTGATCAAGACCCTCGTCGAAGCCATCATCCTGGTGGTCTTCGTGATGTTCCTCTTCCTGCAGAACTGGCGCGCAACGATCATTCCGACGATTGCGGTCCCGGTGGTGCTGCTCGGCACCTTCGGCATGCTCGCCATCACGGGCTTCTCGATCAACATGCTCACCATGTTCGCCATGGTGCTCGCGATCGGCCTGCTCGTGGACGACGCGATCGTGGTGGTCGAGAACGTCGAGCGCGTGATGCGCGAGGACGGCTCGAACCCGCACGACGCGACAGTGAAGTCGATGGGCCAGATCACCGGCGCCCTCGTGGGCATTGCGCTCGTGCTGTCGGCCGTGTTCGTGCCGATGGCCTTCTTCGGCGGCTCCACGGGCGTGATCTACCGTCAGTTCTCGATCACGATCGTTTCGGCGATGGCCCTCTCGGTCGTCATCGCGATCACGCTCACTCCGGCGCTCTGCGCGAAGATCCTCAAGCCCGTTTCGCATGAGCACCACATGGGCAAGGGTGGCTTCTTCGGTTGGTTCAACCGCGGCTTCGAGACGCTCACGATCGCCGTGCGCGACTTCGTCGCCAACTTCGTGCATCATCCGCTGCTGCTCATCGTCTCCTACGGCGTCGTGGTCGCCGCCATGGTGATCGGTTTCGTCAAGCTCCCGACGGGCTTCATGCCGGCCGAGGACCAGGGCGTGGCGCTTCTCACGATGCAGCTGCCGCAGGGCGCGACGATGGAGCGCACCGATCGAGAAGTGAGCCGCGTTCAGGGCTTCCTCGAGAAGACCGAACAGGCGACGCTCGACAGCTTCTTCGCCGTGCGCGGCTTCTCCTTCGCCGGCTCGGGCCAGAACATGGCCCTCGGCTTCCTGAAGCTGCGCGACTGGTCCGAGCGTTCCAACGCCGACCAGAGCGTCGAGGCGCTGCAGCGCCGCGCCATGGGCGCCTTCATGATGGCTCCGGACTTCAAGAACGCGAGTTCGTTCGTCTTCCCGCTTCCCGCGGTCCCCGAACTCGGCGTCGCCGACGGCTTCGACTTCTTCATCCAGGACCAGAAGGGTCAGGGCCACCAGAAGCTCATGGAGGTGCGCAACGCGTTCCTCGCGGCCGCCAACAAGGATCCGCGCCTCACCATGGTCCGCCACAACGGCATGGACGACACCGCGCAGATGAAGCTCAACCTCGACTATGAGAAGCTCTCCGCGCTCAACCTCAACATCGCCACCGTGAACTCCACCATCTCGACCGCCTTCGCCGGGTCGTACGTCAACGACTTCCTCGACCGCGGCCGAATCAAGGAGGTCTGGGTTCAGGGCGCGCAGCCTTCGCGCATGCAGCCCGAAGACCTGATGCGTTGGCAGGTGCGCAACAGCAAGGGTGAAATGGTGCCGCTCTCGGCCTTCACGACGATGAGCTGGAACTACGGCAGCCCGAACCTCGAGCGCTTCAACGGCCTCGCCTCGGTCAACATCCAGGGCAGCCCCGCCAAGGGCGTCTCTTCGGGCGACGCAATGAAGGCCGTCGAGGAGATCGCGCGCCAGGTCTTCCCGGAGGGCTACAGCATCTCCTGGAACGGCATCTCCTATCAGGAGCGTCAGGCCGGCCAGCAGGAGGCGGCGCTTTATGCGATTTCGCTCCTCGTGGTCTTCCTCTGCCTTGCGGCCCTCTATGAGTCGTGGTCCGTGCCGATCGCGGTGCTGCTCGTCATTCCCTGCGGCATCGTGGGCGCCCTCGGCCTCACGTGGCTGCTCAACATGAGCAACGACGTGTACTTCAAGGTCGGCATGCTCACGACGATGGGCCTCGTGTCGAAGAACGCGATTCTGATCGTCGAGTTCGCCAAGGACCTCTACGAGCAGGGTGAGGACGTCGTGCGCGCCGCGCTTCATGCCGTCGAGCTGCGTCTGCGTCCGATTCTGATGACCTCGCTCGCCTTCGGCCTCGGCGTGCTGCCCCTCACGGTGGCCCACGGCGCCGGCTCGGGTGCGCAGAACGCCATCGGCGTGGGCGTCCTCGGCGGCATGATCACCGGCACGGTGCTCTGCGTCGCGTTCGTTCCGGCCTTCTTCGTCTTCATCACGAAGATCTCGCACCGCATCTCGGGCGGTCCGAAGCCGAAGAACCCTGCGCCCGCTGCCACCGCCGAAGCGCACTGACGCTCGGGCTGAGCTCTGTCGCCGCGGATCAAAATAAAGGCATCCGCGGCGACCTGAGCCGAAGCCTCCGAATCACTGATCCAAAGGAACCCGTCCCCGGAAGGACGGGATGACAACATGACGAAAATTCTGCAGATCCTGCCCCTTGCGGCGGCCCTTGCGCTTACGGGCTGCGTGAATCTCGCGCCGGACTACGAGCGTCCGGTCGCGCCCGTCGCTCAGACCTGGCCGCAGGGCGAGGCCTACAAGCAGAGCGAACTCAAGCGCGAGGCGCTGCCCGCCTGGCAGGACTTCATCCGCGACGACCGCCTGAAGCAGGTGATCACGCTCGCGCTCGAGAACAACCGCGACCTGCGCGTGAGCGCGCTCAACGTCGAGAAGGCGCGCGCGATGTACGGCGTGCAGCGCGCCGACCTCTTCCCGACCGTCGCCGCGGCGGCGGAGAACGCCGTTTCGCATCAGGTGAGCACCACCACCCACGTCTACGCCACCACCCACGCCTACACCGCCAACCTCGCGATGGCGAGCTATGAGCTCGACTTCTTCGGGCGCGTGCGCAACCTCACCGAACAGGCGCTGCAGAGCTACCTGCAGAGCGAGGACGCGCAGCGCACCGCGCAGGGCGCCCTCATCGCCCAGGTGACGATCGGCTGGCTGCAGCTCGGCGCCGATCAGATGCAGCTCAAGCTCCAACAGGAGACGCTCAAGAGCCAGGAGGAGTCCTTCCGCCTCGTTGAGGAGAGCTACAAGTACGGTGCGGCGAGCCAGCTCGACTTCGAGCAGGCGCGCACGACCGTCGCGGCCGCCCGCGCCGCGATCGCCTCCTACATCCGCGCCGTCGCGCAGGACCGCAACGCGCTCGCGCTCCTCGTGGGCGCCGAGCTCGATGAGAAACTCCTGCCCGACGCGCTCGCGCTCAATGCGACGCTTCCCGCGGCGCTCCCCGACGGCGTCCCGAGCGAAGTGCTCCTCAACCGTCCCGACATCATGTCGGCCGAGCGCGGCATGATCTCCGCGAACGCCAACATCGGCGCGGCCCGCGCGGCCTTCTTCCCGAGCGTCTCGCTTACGGGCAGCGTCGGCACGAGCGGTATGCACCTCTCCGACCTCTTCACGTCGGGCACGGACTTCTGGCGCTTCACGCCGAGCGTGTCGATTCCGATCTTCACGGGCGGCGCGAACATGGCGAACCTGCGCGCGGCCGAGGCTTCGCAGAAGATCGCCGCGGCGACCTATGAGAAGTCGATCCAGTCGGCCTTCAAGGAGGTCGCCGACGCCCTGGCGACCGAGGGCACCGTGGAGCGTGAGCTCAACGCCCGTCGTGAATACGCCGAGGCCGCGGACCGCGCCTACGAGCTCTCCAACTCGCGCTACAAGCACGGCGCGGCGTCCTACTCCGACGTGCTGCAGCAGCAGCGCGCCAAGGTCGCCGCCGACCAGGCGCTCATCACCGCGCAGCTCTCGCGCGCCTCGAGCCTCGTGACCCTCTACAAGGTCCTCGGCGGCGGCACCGAGCTCGCCGCGAAGCCCTGAAGGGAGAGGCCGGCGCATGTTCAAGAGCATGGATGAGCCGTCCTTCCAGCAGCGCCGCGAGGAGATCGTCGACGCGGCCGAGCGCTGCGTCTTCGCCCGCGGCCTGCATCAGCTCAAGCTGAGGGACATCGCCCATGAGTGCGGCAAGAGTCTCGGGAGCATCTACAACTACTTCCCGAGCAAGGAGGCGATCGTCGAGGCGCTCGTCGAGCGCCAGACGAACCGCTTCATCGCCACGGTCGCGCGCACGGCCGAGGTAGTGCCCGGGGAGAGCGATGAAGACCGCATGATGCGGCAGATCTCCTGCCTCGTGGACGCCTACATGGAGCCCGACGCCATGCGGCTCGCCGTCTTCATCGCGGCCGAGGCGCTCGTCAATCCGCGCGTGATGGAGACCTCCGTCGCGGCCAACCGGCGCATCCGGGAGTTCGTGGTGAACATGATCCGCCGCGATCCGGTCTGCCGGCGTCTCGACGAGACCGAAGAGGAGATGGAGGCCCGGATCATCATCGTGCGCTCCTTCCTCGAAGGTCTGCGCGGCGCGCTCACCTTCCACCCGGACGTGGACCGGTCGCTGCTGCGCAGCACGACGATCGAGCGCCTGCGCGTGCTCTGGCTCTGGGACGAGGCGAAGGCGGGCGGCAGGACGCCCGAAATGCTGCTCGGCAGGGCGTGACGTCCTCATCGAGGTCCCCCAAGAGACGACTCAACAGCCCCGGCACCTCCCTCACGGGATGCCGGGGTTTTTCATGGCCGTCGATGAGGCGGCCTTCGCCGCCCGCCTGAAGGACGCGAAAAACCCCGGTCCTCCTCTCGGAGAAGGCCGGGGTTTCGTCACTTCAGAGGGCGTGCGCCGTCGGACTACTTCTTCGCGTCCTTGGCGTCCTCAAACTTCACCGGGATGAAGATGCGGCCGCCGTCGCGCTGCACGAGGAGCAGCACCTGGTTCTCGCGGCAGGCCTTCTGCAGGTCGTCGGAGGACTTGATGAGCTTGCCGTTGGCCGAAACGATGATGTCGCCGGGCTGCAGGCCGACGGAGGCGGCGAACTTGCCCACCTTCGTGACGAGCAGGCCCGTCGTGTCGGCTTCGCGGCTCTCCGCGTCCGTAAGCATGCGGCCCTCGATGCCGAGGCGGTGACCGGACTGCGCGGCCGCGCCGCCCGTCTTCGCCGAGTCGGGGTTCGTGCCGATCGTGATCGAGACGGTCTGCGGCTTCTTGTCGCGGATGATCGTGAGATCGGCCTTGGCGCCGGGGCGCAGCGACGAGACCAGCATCGGCAGCGACACCGAGGAGGTGATCTTGCGGCCGTTGAGCGCGGTGATGACGTCGCCGGGCTGCAGGCCCGCCTTCTCGGCCGGGCTGCCGCGCTCGATCTTCGTCACGAGGGCGCCCTCAGGCGTCTTCAGGCCGAAGCTGTCGGCGAGATCCTGCGTCACCTGCTGGATGTAGACGCCGACGTAGCCGCGCGTCACGTGGCCATCCTTCACGAGCTGGTCCTTGATCTGCATCGCGAGGTCGATCGGGATCGCGAAGGAGAGGCCCATGAAGCCGCCCGAGGTGGAGAAGATCTGGGAGTTGATGCCCACGACTTCGCCGGCCATGTTGAAGAGCGGGCCGCCGGAGTTGCCGGGGTTGACCGCCACGTCGGTCTGGATGAACGGCACGTACTGGTCGGTCGGCAGGTTGCGCGAGAGCGCGGAGACGATGCCCGCGGTCACGGTGTTGTCGAGACCGAAGGGGCTGCCGATCGCCGCGACCCATTCGCCCACCTTGAGCTTGCTCGAATCGCCGATGCGGAGCACGGGCAGGTCCTTCGCCTCGATCTTCACGACGGCGATGTCGGTCTGCTTGTCGGTGCCGAGCACCTTGCCCTGGAACTCACGCTTGTCGGTGAGGCGCACGACGATGCGGTCGGCGCCCTCAACCACATGGGCGTTCGTGAGGATCATGCCGTCGTTCGAGATGATGAAGCCCGAACCGGTGCCGCGCTGCTCGGGGATCTCCTCCTGGCCGCCGAAGGGCAGCGGGAAGCCGAAGCGGCGGAATATTTCGGCCTGACGTTCATCCATGCCGGGGATGCCGAAGGGAACGTTCACCGTGCGGGCGTTCTTGATGACGGAGATGTTGACGACGGCCGGGCCATTGTCCTCGACGAGCTTGACGAAGTCGGGCAGCTGCGCCTGAGTCTGGGCGGCCGGCGCCTGTTCGGCGGCTGCGGCGGGCTGCGCAGCAAACGGCGCGGCGAGAACGAAGGACGCGCAAAGCGCTGCGGCAAGCGTGGTCTGGGTGAAGGATTTCATGGAGATGGCTCCTCTAAGCCTGCGCCGGCTTCTCGCCGGTCCTGATTCTTTATGAATGAGGAAAACTCTAGCGGATCCGAGCTTCACGGGCGGATTGAGGGCCGTAAACCCTGTTTTTTTGGGGTTAAATTTGTAACAGAAGCTCGACGGGTGTTCGGACCAACTGCGCGTCAACAATCAATCCGTTGCCTTCCGCTTCCGTGCCGGAGGCAGTCAAGGGCAGGGTGAGGCCCCGCGCTGCACACTCACGGCGCAGTTTGAAGGTTGAAGCCGGCGGACGCTTCAGCCGCCGGACGCGCCTCACGTCCGCGAGGATTCGGAAGGCATGGAGGGGCGCCCAAAACGAAAGGAAGCGCCGTCCCCCGTCTTGCAGGAGCGGCGGCGCGTACGCCGTTATCGTCAGGCGATGCGCATGGGACTGCGCGGCGTGCTCGCCCCGAGGGGCGGGAAGGTGAGGCGGAAGGTGGTTCCGCGTCCGTCGAGCCCGTCCTCGATCGTGATCGAGCCGTGGTGGATGTCGACGATGCGCTTGACGATCGCGAGGCCGAGACCCGTGCCCGAAGTCTTGGTGCCGAGCGCACGGTAGAAGCGGTCGAAGACGCGCTGGCGTTCCTCAGGCGCAATGCCCGGGCCGTTGTCGCTCACGCAGATGACGGAGAGGCCGTTTTCGGTCGAAGTGGAGAGTTCGATCCTGCCGCCCTCCGGGGTGTAGCGCACGGCGTTGTCGGTGAGGTTCGTCACCATCAGCCGCACGGCGTCCTCCATGCCGTCGATTACTGCGGCCCCGGGATTGACGGAGATTGGGATGTTCTTCTGCTGCGCGATGGGCGCCATGTCCTCGCGGACGCTCACGGCGAGCTCGGCGAGGTCGATCGTGGTCATCGGCTTCTTGGAGGCGTCGGGGTCAAGGCGCGCGATCGTGAGCAGCTGCTGCACAAGCCGCGTGGCGCGGTTGATGCCTTCGTTGAGGCGGCTGAAGCATTTCTGTTGAGCTTCCGGAGTCTTTGCGCGCTGCGCGAGCTGCACCTGCAGCTTGAGGGCCGTGAGGGGCGTGCGCAGTTCGTGGGCGGCGTCCGAGGCGAAGCGCTGCTGCGCCGAGAGGCTTTCGGCGAGGCGCCGCAGGAGGTCGTTGATGGCGTTGACGAGTCCGGCAAGCTCCGTGGGAAGTCCCTTCATCGAGAGCGGCTCAAGCGACGTGGGCGAGCGGCGCGCGACGGACCGCGCGGTCTTCTCGAGCGGAGCAAGGCCGCTGCCGACGACGATCCAGACGGCGATGGCGATGAAGGGCAGAAGGAGCAGAAGTGGCTGCAGGATGCGGAAGGCGGCCGTCGCCGCGAGCGAGGTGCGCACGCCCAGGTCCTGGCCTGCCGTGATCACGAGGGGGCCGGCGGCGACGGAGTAGGTGCGCCAGGTTTTCCCGTCGACCTTGGCGAGCCCGAAGCCCGGGCCGTCGGGAAGCGGCAGCGCGGGCGTGCCCTCGCGCTGCCAGAGGCTGTTGTTCGCCGAGTCGTAGACCTGCACGATGATGCGGTAGCTCGGGGCGTCGCCCACGATCGTGAGGTGCTCGGGCGCGGAGGCGGGCAAGCTGTTACGCGCGGATTCGCCGAGCGACTCCGCAGTCTCGCGCAGGTGCGCGTCGAGGAAGTCGTTGAACTCCGCCTGCGCGGAGAAGAACGTCGCCGTCGCCGTGGTGAAGCCCGCGGCGAGGAGCGCGATGAGCAGCGTGAAGAGCAGCTTCCTGCGGATGGAGGTCATTGCGGAGGGGATTCCGAAGAGCGGATGCAGGTAGGCCGGACCTGCCCGCGCAGGTCCGGAACGTCAGACGGTGGGGAGCTGACGGACCCGATCAGGTCTCGAGAAGGTAGCCCACGCCGCGCACGGTCTTGATCGCGCTGTCCGAAAGCTTCTTGCGCAGATGGTGGATGTGGACCTCGATGGCGTTGGAGCCGACGGTGTTGTCCCAGTTGTAGAGCTTCTCCTCGAGCTGCGAGCGGCTCCAGACGACGCCCTGGCGTTCGGCGAGGGCCGCGAGGAGCGCGTACTCCTTCGAGGAGAGGATGACGGGCTGGCCGCGGTAGGTCACCTCGCGCGTCGCGGGCGAAATGCGCAGCTCGCCACGCTCGATGATCGGGTCGGCGCGGCCCGCGGAGCGGCGCAGCAGCGCGCGGATGCGCGCGCAAAGCTCGTCGAGGTCGTAGGGCTTGACGAGGTAGTCGTCCGCGCCCGAGTCGAGGCCGAGGATGCGGTCGTCCACCGTGTCGCGCGCGGTGGTAACGAGCACCGGAGTCGGGTTGCGCTTGGCGCGCATTTCTTTCAGAACCTGAAGGCCGTCCTTGCCGGGCAGGCCGAGGTCGAGGATGACGAGCGAAAAAGGCGTCGTATTGAGCGCGAGCAGGGCCGAATTGCCGTCGCGCACCCAGTCGATCGCGTGGCCTTCACATTCAAGGCCGGCGACGACGCTTTCGCCGATCATGTCGTCGTCTTCAACGAGCAGAATTCTCATGGGATTCACTCAACCGGTGGATCAGGCGCTCAAGCACGATGCGCGCGCCTTCCGCGATGAGAAGCGCGAGGAGAATGAGGCCTGAAAGAATGGGCTGGGCGGCTTCGCGTCCCCAGCCGCCGAAGTAGGCGGCCAGGCCGAAGTAGGCGGCGGTGGAGCCGATGACGGCGCAGAGCATGGAGCCGGCCGCAAGCGGCGCAAGGTGGCCGGTGCGGGAGGCCCGGGCACGGGCCGCCCTCCGGGAGAGCTCCCAGCGGAACATATTGAGCGATTGTAACCCGGCCTCCGTTGCGAAAGAGGCGCGCTCCAGAGCCCGGGAAACCACGGCGGGCAGGGGTTTGTCGAGGAGCCGCGGCTCGGCGCCGCGCCGGCGGAACCACGCCTCAAGGAGCGCGTCTCGCAGGAATCCGGCCGCCGCGGCCGCGGCCGCGAGAGGGACGACGGGGGCGGGAAGCGCCCAAGCGAGACCGCCCGCAAGCAGCGCTCCCCAACCCGGCGACGCAAGGGCGGCGGCGAAGACGATGAGAGGGGCCCAATCGGAGATCACGTTGACCATAGAATGAAGTTCCCGCGGCGCGCTCCCGGCGGAGCGGCTGCGCGTGAGGAATTGAGAGGGGAAAGCATGTCTGAGAATCGTCGTTTCAACCGTGAAGTCGAGGACGTCGTGGAGATCGAGCACCGCGAACGGCCCGCAGACTACGTCGAGCCCGCTTCGGGCACGGTGACCGTCGCCCACATCGTATACGCCCTGCACACGATCTCGATTCTGATCGGGCTTCTGACGGCCGGCTTGACGATCGTCGGTGCCTTCGTCTTCTCGGGGCCCTCGATCCTTGCGGTCATCATCAACTACATCTTCCGCTCGGACGCGCGCGACACCTACGTCGAGTCGCACTTCTCCTGGCAGATCCGCACCTTCTGGTTCGCGCTTCTCTGGATGATTCTCGTCTACGTGATCAGCGTTCCGCTCCTTCCCTTCGGCTTCGGCCTCGTCACGCTCGTGGTGGGGTTGCTCGCGCTCGGCATCTGGGTCGCCTACCGCATCCTCATCGGCTGGAAGCGGCTCGTCCGGCGCGAACCGATGCCCATGCCGTAGCGGCTATACTCCCCATCCCGCCGCCTCCCGGGCCTTTCATCCGGGCGTGCCGGCGCGCGAAGGAGTGAGGTTTTCATGGCTCTCGGAGCAACGGTCTACAAGGCGCAGCTTTCCATTTCGGATCTCGACCGTGGGTGGTACGGGCAGCCCGTGCTCACCCTGGCGCGGCACCCCTCGGAAACCGAGGAGCGCCTGATGCTGCGCCTGCTCGCCTGGTGCATGCGCGCGGGCGAGCACCTTGAGTTCGGCCGGGGCCTCTCCTCTGAGGGCGAGCCCGCGCTCTGGGAGACGGACGACACGGGGGCAGTGATCGAATGGGTCGAGCTCGGCGCTCCCGACGTGCGCACCGTGCGCAAGGCCGCCGGGAAGAGCGAGCACGTCCTCGTCGTCGCCTATGACGAAGCGCGCACCCGGCCCTGGTGGGAGTCCGTCAAGGGGGAGCTCTCGCGCATTGACAAGCTCTCCGTGGTCTTCATCCCCGACGATGAGGCGCAGGCGCTCGCCGCCATGTGCTCGCGCAACATGAAGCTCGCCGTCACGATTCAGGACGGCATTTTCTGGGTGAGCAGCGACACGGAGAACGTTCAGGTCAATCCCGAATCCCTCAAGCGCGAGACGCAGCGCTGGACCTGAGGCGCTGCAGCCGCCTTCATTCCAAGCGGCGGCGGCGCCCGCCGGGAGGCCGCACCCCCAGGGACCTCCGTTCCGTCGGCACCCCGCAGGCTCCGTTCTCTTCCTTGAATGCGTTTTCGCCTCCATGAGGTCCGCCTCCGGAGCGCTGGCCGCGTAAGCAAAGAAAAACGCTCCGGTCCCCGACCTTGAGAGGCCGTCGGGAACGGAGCATCCGGTTGGAGGCGCGCCTGGCGGGGCGCGTCAGTGCGGGTGGTTGACGAGGCTTTCAGCCATGCGCGCGAAGGCGCCTTCAAGGCGCAGCCGCACCGCCGGGTCGGGCACGGTCTCTTCGAGAGCGCCGCGCATGACGCGCATCCAGTCGCCCATCAGTTCGACCGTGATGTGCTTGTGACGGTGGGACTCGCGCAGCATCGGCATGCCGTGACGCTCCTGGTAGAGCGCCGGGCCGCCGAGCCACCCGGAAAGGAACTCCCGCATCCGGCATTCATACATCTGCAGACGCTCCGCATCGTAGAGCGCCCGCAGGTCCGCGACGGCGGGGTCCGTGCGCAGATGGTGGACGACCGCGGCGACCAGCTTCGCCACGCCTTCCTCGCCGCCGATGGCGGCATAAAGGGACGATTGTCTGGACATAGGTCAATGGTGCAGGAACACCACCGCGCCGAAGCCGAGCAGAAACACCCAGCCGACGAGGGGTGAGAGGATCCAACGCAGAATCCGGTGCGAAGGCGTGAAGCCGAAGCCGTAGACCCAGAGGATACTCATGCCGGCGAGCATGCCGACCAAAGGTCCGTGGGGTACGCCGGCGGCGTCGTGGGCGATCGCACGCGGATACAGAACGACGAGGGCGGCGCAGCCGAGCGCCGCGAGAAGCGAGAGGACGCGCAGCAGCGTCTCCGCCTTCCCGCGGGCGCGGGGCGCCGCGCCGGTGCGGTCCGAATCAGTCGTCATTGCGCGAGGCCGTCGTTTCGATGACGGCGGCGAGCAGGACGGCGAAGGCGAGGGCCGCGATCCAGTAGAAGTAGCTCATGAAGGACTCCGAAAGGTTTCATCCGCGTCCGGGGAGTGCGCTCGCGCGCCCCGGAGCAGGCGTCAGTAGAGATGATGCGTGTTCTTCTGAATGTACTCGGCGTTGAGCTTGCCGCCCATCACGCGGTACGCCCAGGTCGTGTAGGCGAGCACGAGCGGCAGGAAGATCAGCGTGACGAAGAGCATGATCTGGAGCGTGAGCTGCGAGCTCGTGCAGTCCCAGATCGTGAGGCTCGCGTTGAGCATCGTCGAGGACGGGAGCACGAACGGGAACATCGACACGAGCGGGGTGAGCACGACGCCGAGGATCGTCACGGCCGAGCAGATGATCGCGGGCCAGGCGCGGCCGGCGCGGACCATGGCGACGCCGCCCAGGGCACCGGCGAGGCCGAGCACGGGTACGAGCCAGAGAACCGGGCAGGAGGTGTAGTTGGCGAACCAGGCGCCCGCCTGGATCTCGACGGTCTTCGCGAGCGGATTGGCCGGGCCCGCGGGGTCGAGGCCGGCGGTGGCGACGTAGCCGTCGACGCCGAGCCAGGTCCAGACGCCGCCCAGCACGAAGAGCACCGCCGTGGCGAGGCCCGCCAGAGTTGAGACCTTCACCGCGCGGACGTGCAGGGAGCCCTCGGTGCGCAGCACCAGGTAGTTGGCGCCGTGGAAGACGATCATCACGATCGAGAGCACGCCGCAGAGCAGACCGAAGGGATTGAGCAGGCCGAAGAAGCTCCCCGTGTAGGTCGGGCGCATCGTCGAGTCGATCTCAAAGGGAACGCCCTGCAGGAGGTTGCCGAAGGCGACGCCGCAGATGATCGGCGGGACGACCGAGCCGACGAAGAGCATCCAGTCCCACGAGGTGCGCCAGCGCGTGGCGGCGACCTTGCCGCGGTAGTCGAACGCGAGCGGGCGCAGCATCAGGGCGGCGAGGATGACGAGCATCGCCCAGTAGAAGCCCGAGAAGGCGACGGCGTACAACAGCGGCCACGCGGCGAACATCGCGCCGCCGCCCGTGAGGAACCAGACCTGGTTGCCGTCCCAGTGCGGGGCGACGGAGTTGATCATCACGCGGCGTTCGTCGTCGTCCTTGCCGAGGAACGGCAGCAGCGTGCCCACGCCCATGTCCTGGCCGTCCATGACGGCGAAGCCGACGAGCAGCACGCCGATGAAGAGCCACCAGACGGCTTTGAGGATTTCATAGTCGATCATTTTTCAATAGCTCCTCTCGTTACTTCGCCTCGAAGTGGTAGCGGCCGGTGCCGAGCGTGCTCGGACCCTTGCGGCTGAAGCGGACCATCAGCCACATTTCGGCGATGAGCATCAGGGTGTAGAGGATGAAGAAGCCGAGCAGAGAGCCGATCAGATCGCCCGTGGAGAGCGAGGAGACCGAAAGGTGCGTCGGCAGGATGTTGTAGATGGTCCAGGGCTGACGGCCGTACTCGGCGACGAACCAGCCCGCTTCGCAGGCGATCCAGGGCAGCGGCAGCGCGAGAAGCGTGAGTTTGAGGAACAGGGGCTTCGTCGCGAGCGTGTTCTTCACGGCGAAGACGAGGCCGAGCACGAAGATGAGGCCGAGCGCGAGGCCGCAGGAGACCATCAGGCGGAAGCTCCAGAACATCGGGGCGACCTGAGGCGTCGTGTCGCGGGCGGCGGCCTTAATCATCTCGGGCGTCGCCTGGGAGACGTCGGCGACGTAGCGCTTCAGGAGAAGGCCGAAGCCGAGGTCGGGTTCAAGCGCCTTGAACTCGGTGCGCAGCGTCTCGTTCTTCGGATCGGCGCGCAGCTTTTCGAGCGCCGCGACGGCCTTCTGGCCGTTCTTGATGCGCTCTTCGGCCTGCGCCTCGAGCTGCTTGATGCCCGGGATTTCGGTCGAGAAGGAGCGCGTGCCGATCAGGCCGAACACCCAGGGGATGTCGATCTGCGCGGCGTTTCGCTGCTCCTCGTCGTTCGGAAGCGCGAAGAGCGTCATCGGGGCGGGAGCCTCATGGGTGTCCCACACGGCCTCCATGGCGGCGATCTTCGTGGGCTGGTCGCGCGTCACGAGGAAGCCCGATTCGTCACCCATGTGCAGCGTGAGCGCCGTGGCGACGATGCCGAAGGCGGCGGCGAGGCGGAACGACGACGTGGCGAACTTCACGTCCTGGCGCTTGAGGAGGTAGTAGGCCGAAATCGCCATCACGAAGAAGGAGCCGGTCATGTAGCCCGCGGCGATCGTATGGACGAACTTCGCCTGCGCCCATTCGGAGGTGAAGACGGCCCAGAAGTTCGTCATCTCCATGCGCATCGTCTCGAAGTTGAACTCCGCCCCCGTCGGATACATCATCCAGCCGTTGGCGACGAGAATCCAGAGCGCGGAGAGGTTCGAGCCGAGCGCCATCAGGATCGTGGCGAGCAGGTGCTTGCCCTTCGAGAGGCGGTTCCAGCCGAAGAAGAAGAGGCCGATGAAGGTCGACTCGAGGAAGAAGGCCATCAGGCCCTCAATCGCGAGCGGCGCGCCGAAGATGTCGCCGACGTAGTGCGAGTAGTACGCCCAGTTCGTGCCGAACTGGAACTCCATGGTGATGCCGGTCGCGACGCCGAGCGCGAAGTTGATGCCGAAGAGCTTGCCCCAGAAGCGGGTCATGTCCTTGTACACCTCCTTGCCGGTGATCACGTAGGTCACCTCCATCACGACGAGCATGAAGGAGAGGCCGAGCGTGAGCGGCACGAAGAGGAAGTGGTACATCGCGGTCAGCGCAAACTGCAGGCGTGACAGGTCAACAAGATCAGAGGGGATCATTGAGGACTCCAGATGTGGTTTTGATGGTGGTAAGGGTCAGGGATTCTTGTCGGTCGATTGAGCCGCGGCAGCGGAGCCGAACACGGCGTCCCCCATCTTGTCCGGCGTCACCTCGGTGCGGTGTTCCGGGCTGAAGAAGGCGTACCAGAGGCAGAAGATGAGCAAGAGCTTCACGGCGACGACGAGCAGGACTTCGGCAAGAAGCCCGGGACGGCGGCGCGCAGGGGTTCCGGTTTGCATTTTTTGCCTTGAGTGTTTGAAGAAACGACTATTTCCGACGCGTTCATATTAGCCTCAGCCTTTCATGCGCATCACCTCCGGCAGGCGGATTCGGCAGTCTTGACGACGGGAAGGAGGGGGTGACAGACTGTCAAACCGTCATGTGGCAGGAATTGGCAGAACAACAATGGCAGTCAATGCAGAACTTCAGGGCGTGCTCGACGCGCTCAACGAACCGAGGCTTCTCGTGCGGTCGGACTATACGGTCGCCTACGCGAACAAGGCGTTTCGGCGCCGCTTCGGCATCGAGTCATTCGAAGGCAGGCGCTGCCACGAACTCGTATTCCACGATTTCGAGTGCTGTTCGCTCTGCAACCGGGACTGTCCGATGGAGCGCGCCGCACGCTCCGGGCGCGTCGAGCGCGTGATCGAGCGCGAGTTCGTTCCCGGCGGCGAGCGGTTCATTGAAATCGAAACCGTGCCGGTGACCGCGGCCGACGGCAATCCCGTCTACTTCATGGAGCGCATCCGGGTGCGCGACGACGAGGCAAGCCTCTCGCTGCGCGAAGGCGTGGTGGCGGAGAGCCCCGCGTCGCGCCGGGTGGTCGAGGCGATCGGGCGCGTCGCGGCCACCGATCTGCCGGTGCTCTTCTGCGGACCGGGCGGGAGCGGCAAGTCCGGCTTCGCTCGGATGCTTCACGAAAACTCCCGCCGTGCGGTCAACGCCCTCGTGAAGCTCGACTGCGCCTCGCTCACTGACGAGCGGTTTGAGGCGGAGCTCCTCGGGCACATCGGCCGAATCGGCCGCCCCGATGAGGGACGCGTGGGCGGCCTGGCGACGCAGCCGGGCGGGACGCTCTACTTCGACGAGATCGCCGTGCTTTCGCCCGGCCTGCAGCGGCGGCTGCTCATGCTTCTCGAGTCCGGGCTCGTGCGCGAGGCGGGAAGCGCGCAGAGCGTCGCGCTCGACTGGCGCATCGTCTGCTCGACGAGCGCGCCGGATCCGGACGAGCTCGCGCGCTCGGGGGCGCTGCGCCCGGACCTCTGGCTGCGGCTTTCGGTGGCGCGCATCGACGTGCCGCCCCTCTGCGAGCGCGTCGAGGACCTCGACGAGCTCTCGCGCATTCTTCTGAAGCACATCGCCGGGCACGACGTCGGGCCCCTTTCGCAGAAGGCGCTCGACGTGCTGCGGCGCCGCGCGTGGCCGGGCAACATCCGCGAGCTCGAGTGCACGCTCGCGCACGCCTATCTGCGCGCCGCAGGGAGGAAAATTCTTCCTGCGGACCTTGAGGATCCGCATTCGGACAAGCCGCGCCCGACCGCGGCGCCG
>NZ_DAVZJY010000002.1:0-48013 GCF_052272535.1 Sutterella sp.
CCCCCCCCCCATCACCCCTTCAGAACCCCTGCGCAACGGAACCAGAGCAAATGGCATTCAGCTTCCAGGTCAAGACCACGTGCGGCAAGGCCCGCCGCGGCACGCTCACGCTCAATCACGGCACGGTCGAGACGCCGATGTTCATGCCGGTCGGCACCTACGGCGCCGTGAAGTCGATGGCCCCCTTTGAATTGAAGGAGGTGGGCTCGCAGACGATCCTCGGCAACACCTTTCACCTGTGGCTGCGCCCCGGTCTTGAAGTGATCGGCGCGCACGGGGGGCTGCACGGCTTCATGCAGTGGGACCAGCCGATTCTCACCGACTCGGGCGGCTTCCAGGTCTTCAGCCTCGGCGAACTGCGCAAGATCACCGAGGAAGGCGTGAGGTTCCAAAGCCCCATCAACGGTGACCGGCTCTTCCTCTCGCCCGAGATCTCGATGCAGATCCAGAAGACGCTCAATTCCGACATCGTGATGGTGCTCGACGAATGCACGCCCTACAAAATCGGCGACCGTCCGGCGACCGAAGCCGAGGCGGGCGCCTCGATGCGCATGAGCCTCAGGTGGGCGAAGCGCTCCAAGGACGAGTTCGAGCGCCTTGAGAACCCCAACGCGCTCTTCGGCATCGTGCAGGGCGGCATGTTCGAGCACCTGCGCGAGGAGTCGCTCGAGGGCCTGAAGGCGATCGGCTTCCACGGCTACGCCTTGGGCGGCCTTTCGGTGGGCGAGCCGAAGGAGGAGATGATCCGCATCCTCGACGAGATCGCGTGGAAGCTCCCCGAGGACCGGCCGCGCTACCTGATGGGCGTGGGCACTCCGGAGGACCTCGTGGACGGCGTCTCGCGCGGCATCGACATGTTCGACTGCGTGATGCCCACGCGCAATGCGCGCAACGGCTGGCTCTTCACGCGCTTCGGCGACGTGAAGCTGAAGAACAGCCGGTACCGCAGCGACCTGAGGCCCCTCGACCCCACGTGCACCTGCTACACGTGTCGCAACTTCAGCCGCTCCTACCTCCACCACCTTCACAAGGTGGGTGAGATGCTGGGCGCCCGGCTCAACACCATCCACAACCTCCACTACTACCTCACGCTCGCCCGTGAAATGCGCGACGCGCTCGACGCCGGGCGGTTCGAGGAGTGGAAGGCGGAGTTCCACGCGAACCGCGCCCGCGGGATCGAATGAGGGCGGTGAGGCCGCCGCGCGGGGCTTCGAAAGGCCCCGCGCGTTAAGCCTTATTGCCGCGGGAGCTCCGTATAATTTCCCCACTCCCCCACTGGGGGCCTGAATTCGCTCCAAAACTTCGGCGCGCGTTCAGGGTTTCACATTCATTTGGAGTGCACATGCTTTTCATCAGCGATGCCGTGGCAGCCGGCGAAGCGGCCGCCGCCGGCGGTATGGAGGGGTTCCTCGTTCAGGTGGTTCCGCTCATCGTCATTTTTGCGGTCTTCTGGTTCTTCCTCATCCGTCCGCAGCAGAAGCGCCAAAAGGAGCACGCCAAGATGTGTGAGGCGCTCGCGAAGGGCGACGAAGTGATGACCATGGGCGGCATCTCCGGCCGCATCGACTCGGTGGACGACCAGTCGATCAGCCTGCAGGTTGCGTCCGTTGACGGCAAGCCCGTCGTCATCCGCATGCAGCGTCAGGCCGTTCAGATGGTGCTCCCGAAGGGCACGGTCAAGTTCTGATCGACGCGCGCGCAGTTCAGCAGCAGGCCCGGCATCCGATCGACGCCGGGCCTCTCCTTTGTGGAGGATCGGCGGCGCGCCCTCAGGGCTCATGCGTCCCCCAGACGGGCGAAGGGCTTCGAAAGGGCGGGACCTCCCATGAGCGAGGCCTCTTTCGAAGCCCGCTTGCGCTCCGGCAAGGCGGACTCAAGAGCGGCGGGTGCCGGGACGCCCGGACGCTCCGGAGCCAAAAAGTTTCTTCAACCCATCCCGACGTGGAGAAGAGCGAAAACCATGAATCGCTATCCTCTCTGGAAATACATATTGATCGGCGTCGTGCTCTTGATCGGGCTCGTCTATACGCTGCCGAACTTCTACGGCGAGTCGCCTGCGGTGCAGGTGACCTCGGGCAAGGCCACGGTGAAGGTGACCGAGCAAACGCTCTCGCAGGTCGAGAACGCGCTCGCTCAGGCGAACCTCAAGCCCAACGGCGTCTTCTACGAACAGGGCGCGCAGCAGAACACGATCCGCGTGCGCTTTGATCCGACCCAGACCGAAGAGCAGCTGCGCGCCCGCGAGGCGATCGAACGCGCCCTCAACGCCGATCCGAAGGATCCGACGCACATCGTGGCGCTCAACCTCGTGCCGAACACCCCGCGCTGGCTCCTCTCGATCAACGCGCTGCCGATGTACCTCGGCCTCGACCTCCGCGGCGGCGTGCACTTCCTGCTGCAGGTGGACATGCGCGCGGCGATCACGAAGCGCGCCGAGGCGATCGCGGCCGACCTGCGCACGCAGCTGCGCGACAAGCGCATCCGCCACACCGGCATCAGCCGCGTCGGCAACGACGTCGAGGTGCGCTTCGCAACGGCCGAGGAGCGCGACCGCGCGAACGACCTGCTGCGCAACACGCAGCCCGACCTCGTGCTTGATCTGCCCGAAGCCTCAAAGGCGCCGTACCTGATCCGCGCGACGCTCTCGCAGAAGGCGATCCAGAACGTCCAGAACTACGCGTTGAAGCAGAACATCTCGACCCTGCACAACCGCATCAACGAGCTCGGCGTCGCCGAGCCCGTGATCGCCCAACAGGGCGCGGACCGCATCGTCGTGCAGCTCCCGGGCGTGCAGGACACCGCCAAGGCGAAGGACATTCTCGGCCGCACGGCCACGCTCGAAGTGCGCCTCGTGGACGATTCGCCCGAAGCGCTCGCGCAGCTCGCCCAGGGCAGCGTCCCCTTCGGCGACGAGAAGTTCAACGACCGCGACGGCCGTCCGATCCTCGTCAAGCGCCGCGTGATCCTCACGGGCGAAAACCTCAACGACGCCCAGCCGGGGTTCGACAGCCAGACGCAGGAGCCGACCGTCAACCTCGAGCTCGACAACCGCGGCGCGCGCATCTTCCAGGAGGTGACCCGCGAAAACGTCGGCCGCCGCATGGCGATCCTGCTCTTTGAAAAGGGCAAGGGCGAAGTCGTCACGGCCCCGGTGATCCGTCAGGAAATCGGCGGCGGGCGCGTGCAGATCTCCGGTCAGATGACCACGATCGAGGCGACCGACACGGCCCTCGTGCTGCGCGCGGGCTCGCTCGCCGCGCCGATGGAGATCGTCGAGGAGCGTCTGATCGGCCCGAGCCTCGGTGAGGCGAACATTGAGGCGGGCTTCCGCTCGACCCTCTACGGCTTCATCATCATCGCCGTCTTCATGGCGCTCTACTACCAGGTCTTCGGCGTCGTCTCGGCGATCTCGCTCATCTGCAACGTGATGATGCTGATCGCCATCCTCTCGATGCTCCAGGCGACCCTGACGCTGCCGGGCATCGCGGCCATCGCGCTCACGCTCGGCATGGCGGTGGACTCGAACGTGCTCATCAACGAGCGCGTGCGCGAGGAGCTGCGCATCGGCAGACTGCCGCAGACCGCCATCAGCGAGGGCTATGAACGCGCCTTCGCGACGATTCTCGACTCGAACATCACGTCGCTCATCGCCGGCCTCGCGCTCCTCATCTTCGGCTCCGGTCCGGTGCGCGGCTTCGCCGTCGTGCACTGCCTCGGCATCGGCACCTCCATCTTCACCTCCGTGATCGTCTCGCGCGCCATGATCAACCTGATCTACGGCCGCCAGAAGAAGCTCACCGCGGTCCACATCGGCCAGATCTGGCGTCCGGACCCCAAGAAGGCTCAGGCGAAGTAATCCGAGGGAGGCAAAAGAAAAATGGAATTCTTCCGCATCCACCGCACCATCCCGTTCATGCGCTACCGCCATGTGCTGAACGCCATCTCGCTCGTGAGCTTCCTCGTCGCCGTGTACTGGCTCTTCACCCACGGCCTCGCACTCTCGATCGAATTCACGGGCGGCACGCAGCTCGAGGTGAACTACCCCCAGCCCGCGCAGACCGAACAGATCCGACAAGACCTCGCCGAAGTCTCCAACGAAGTGCTCGTGCAGACCTTCGGCACCGCTCGCGACGTCGTGATCCGCGTCCCGACCAAGGAGGGGCAGACCTCCGGTCAGGTCGCCGCCGAGGTGATGAAGGTCCTGCAGGCGAAGGAGCCGGGCGTCGTCCTCAAGAGCACGGAGTTCGTCGGCCCCCAGGTGGGCGACGAGCTCGCACGTGACGGCGGCACGGCGCTCGCCCTCGTGGTGATCGGCATCATGATCTACCTCGCCTTCCGCTTCGAGTGGAAGTTCTCGGTGGCCGCGATCATCGCGAACCTCCACGACATCGTGATCGTGGTGGGCATCTTCTCGGTGATGCACTGGGAGTTCACGCTCCCGGTTCTCGCCGCCGTGCTCGCGGTCCTCGGCTACTCCGTGAACGAGTCGGTGATCATTTTCGACCGCGTGCGCGAGCACTTCCGCACGATGCGCCGCGCCGACTCGATGGAGGTCATCAACTCGGCCATCACGGCGACGATCTCCCGAACGGTGATCACGCACACGTCCACGCTCTGCATGACGCTCTCGATGTTCTTCTTCGGCGGTCCGGCGCTGCACTACTTTGCGCTCGCGCTCACGATCGGCATCCTGCTCGGCGTCTACTCGTCCGTCTTCGTTGCCGCGGCGATCGCGCTCTACCTCGGCGTGAAGCGCGAGGACCTCGTGAAGCCCAAGAAGAAGGAGGATCTTGAGGAAATGGTGCCCTAAGCGCACACCCCAAGAGCTCAACGCATATCCTTACAGCCCCGAGGCGCCTTGACCGGACCGCGGGGCTTTTCCTTTGGCTGAATCCCACCTCAAGAGAATGTTCGCCATGATGTCGAGACCTGCCCGCAGACTTCTTCAAAGCGCCGTCTTTTATGCGGCCGCGCTGCTCTTTCTTTTCGTCGTGAGAGGGGTCTTCTGCGGCGTCTACAAACCCGCCGACGTCTCGTGGAACGACTGCCTGCCGGCGCTCTGGATGGGGCTGCGCGTAGACGCCAAGTGGACGGGCATCCTCCTTGCTCCCGCCTGGGCCTTTGTGCTTCTCGGTCTTTGGAAGCCCGTCTTTTGGGGCGCCGCCAAGGTGTTGGGCGCTGTCGGTGCGGCGGTCATGCTCATCGTCGCCGTCGTGAACTTCGGCTACTACGCCTTCTACGGCACGCCGATCAGCCCGATCATCTTCGGGTTCCTGTAGGACGACACGAAGGCGATCATCGCGACCATCTGGAAGGACTGGCCGGTCGTGCGCTACCTCGTCGTCTTCGCGGCCGCCGTCTGCTTTGCGCCCGCCTGCGCCTGGGGCGCGGGCCGTCTCTTTGCCGGGTGCGGCGCTTCCGGCACCGTCCTCGGCCTTAGGGGGGTGATCACGCTCTCCGTCGCGGCGCTCGTCATGACCGTCGCTCTGGTCGGGCTCATCCGAGGGAGCTTCGGCAAGTTTCCTCTGCGCCAACAGGACTACGCCGTCTCCACGCACGCCTTCGTGAACGCCGCCGTTCCGGGCGGTGCGGCCTCGCTCTACGAAGCCTGGAAGGGACAGAAGGCGCTCGAATTCAAGGGAGGCGCAGACGCGGCGCTCACCGACATGGGCTTCAGGACGAAGCAGGAGGCCGAAGGCGTTCTTTCGGCGCTCCGCCGCCCTGAAGCGCCGTTCCCTGTTCCGGCCGAAAAGCCCCACGTGGTTTTCGCGGTCATGGAGTCGATGGGACGCGACATCTTCGAGTCCCACCATCTCCCGGAAAACGACACCCTGGGAGCGCTCGCGCCGGAGCTGGAGCACGCCGTGGTCTTCCGGAACGCGGTCAGCGTTGAGAACGGCACCTTCCCCTCGCTCGAAGGGCTTCTTTTCGACACGCCGCTCTCGCCCCTGACCCAAAGCCGCTACGGCCGCCAGCCCTTCCCCTTCAGCAAGGTGCTCGACTTCAAGCAGGCCGGCTACAAAGTGGTCTATCTCACGGCGGGCACGGAAACCTGGCGTCAAGTCGACGTCAACTTTCCTCTCCAGGGGTTCGACGAAGTGATCGGCGCCGTTCAGCTTGCGAAGGACTTCCCCGAGGCGGAGGTCGGGACCTGGGGGATCGGCGACAGGTGGATGTTCAAAAAGGCCGGGGAGCTCCTCGCGGAGGCCGACAAGAAGGGCGAGAAGCTCTTCCTTCTGATCCTTTCCGCGACGAACCACCCGCCGCACCGCGTGCCCGACGGGGACAAGACGGCGCCCGTGGACGTCAAGGCGCTGCCCGCCTTCGTGGACAAGTCGGACCCGGTGCTCATCCGCAGCATGATGGAGACGTACCAGTATTCGAGCAATGCGCTCGGGAACTTCGTGCACGACGTCCGTGCGGGCGCATTGGGCGGAAGAACCATCATTGCGGCGACGGGCGACCACAATTCGCGCCTCAACTACACGTCGCCCGAGTACCTGCAGCACATGCGCGGCGTGCCGCTCCTCTTCTGGCTGCCTGACGCCTGGAGCGCGGTGAAGGCGACCGCCGACACGACTCGATGGGCCGGGCACCGCGACATGTTCCCGACGCTCAAGGGACTGGCGCTCGGGCTTGCGCCCGCGCTTCATGAAGGCCGCAACCTCTTCGCCAAGGACGACTTCGATCTCGTGCTCTCCTTCTCCTCCCTCAGCAGCCGCGGATTTGCGATCGGCTCCTGGGGCGCGGTCGAGCTGAACGCCGGCGGCGCCTTCTCCTGCTTGCGCTGGAAGAACGACCGGCTCGTGGGTGAGGCGGTCTGCAGTGAGGAGACCGCACGCATGGGCGACGCGGCGAGGGCCGAACGGGCGCTTGCCGACTACACAGTGCGGTTGGGTGTTCTGTATCCCTAAGCGAACTGGCTACAAGTGAAAAATTAGGACTCTATTGAGATTTGGTTCATGGAGGGACGGCTCGAGGCCGGACGCCACTACACCGAAATCTGCGACGACTTCGAGGATCTCGAAGAGAAGATCCGGTGGTATGCGGCGCACGCCGGAGGCGTGTGCGGAAATCCGCCGCAACGCCCATGTCTGGGTGGACCAGTTCCGGAATTCGGAGCGCGAGCTCCTCATCGGCCTTTTAACGGCGAGGAAGTATTTTGAATTCCTCCGCACCGGCGGCTGACGCATACAGAGGCGGCGCTGCCGCCGCCGGCCGTCAACCTTCGCCGTAGAGCGCCGCAAAGATCCGCTTCAGCACGGCGTCAATCCGCGGAGTGATCGCCGCCACGCTCTCGTCGGGGGGAAGCGCACGGAGCTCCGCCCAGGAGAACTTCTCCTCGCCGATCGCCTTCTGCGCGGCCTCCTTCCAGAATTCGGGCGACTCGCTCTCCTCCCAGTCTCCGCGCCCGCGCCCGAAGTGCGCGACGGCGAGGTAGAGGAGCACGGCCTCCAGAAGAAACCCCGTGACGGCGTCGTCGCTCCAGGAGAGCTCGGCGCCCGCCTTCCTGCGGGTGATGTTGTAGGCGTGCGCGGCGCCGATGCCGCCCACGGCGCCGATCAAACCCCCGATCAGCGTGCCGACGCCGAGCGAGAGCCCGGCGGTGGAGAGGTCCACGGCCAGTCCGGCAGCGGCGCCGGAAGCCGCGCCGATGCCGGTGCCGATCGCCGCCGCGCTCTGCGGGTCGATCGAGTAGACGGCGAGGTTCCAGTCGGTCTTCATGCGGCGGAAGATTTCTTTGGAAACGCCCGCGCCCTTGAGGCCGTTGATGCGGATGAGGCGGCCGGTGAGCGAGCAGAAGCCGTCGGCGGCTTGAGCGGCGAGCGCCGCCTGCGCGTCGGCGAGCGCGTCGTGTTCGTTCTTGAAGAAGCCGAAGCGCCGCCCCATGTGGATCGCCCGGTCTTTGAGGGACGGAGCGGGCAGCTCAACGTGGCCCGCGAGGGCGTGCCGGAGGTGGCGCGCCATGGCGTCCACGGACCCGGCGTAGGCCGCCTGGCGGCTGCGGCGCCAGACGGACTGAAGCGTGCGGTAGGCGGCCTTCTTGTCGTCGGGGAGCGCCTCGCCGATGGCGTTGAAGAGCCGCTCCTCCTGAATCCAGCAGCGCGCGAAGGCGTCCATCGGCAGGACGCTCTTCACGAAACCGTAGGGCGCGAGCGAACGCCGCCAGGCGTCCACCGCGGCCGCCTCCTTCTCGGGCTCCTGAGGACGCCCCATCTGGTTGAGGAGCACCACGACGGGCTTGCCGATCCAGGAGAGGATCTTCATCTCCGCGCCGATGTAGGGCGTCTTCTCGGGGAGCTCCGCGATGTTGACGAGATAGAGCACGACGCTCGAGACGTCGCGGATGTGGGCGACGGCGCGCTGATCGAGCCAGAAGGCCTTGTTGGTGAAGCGGTCCCAGACTTCGGAGAGCAGCCACCCGACGGGGTTGGAGCGCCCTTCGAGACGCCGGGCGAGCGCGACGGAGTTGCCGAACCCCGGCGTGTCCCAGAGCACGAGTTCGGAGCCGTCCGGGCCCCGGGCGAGCACGTAGTCGTCCGTCGTCTCCGTCACGTGCGCGCGGTCGGCGACTTCGCCCACGTCGCGCATGAGAAGCGTGCGCGCGAGCGTCGTCTTGCCGATGTTCGTGTGGCTCACGAGACTCAGATGAATGCGCAGGGGATCCGGAGAAGAAAGCATGGACGCGGGAGGGAAAGAAATGCGTGTCGAGGACGAACCTCAATTATCGCCCGCTCTCCTCGCCGGCATCCGCAGACATTCCCGCGACGGTCACGGGGACGCCGCGGCCCGCGGCGAAGTGCTCCCAGAGCGCGCCGGGCGGCGAGGCGCTCCTGCGTGCCGGAGAAGCGCCGCCTAAGCGCACCGAAGTCGAGGAAGAGCCGGAGGCTGCGGGTCTTCGCCCGCAGCGCGTCGATGAGGGCGCCGTGCACCTCGTCCTCAGGCGTCTGCGCCGGATCGAGCGCAAGGACGACGGAGTCCGAGGGACCGATTTTGATCGCGGCAAGGTCGGGGAAGTCGGGTGCGCTCCAGACGTCCACCACGCGTCGCTCGACGAGGGCGCCGTCCTCTGCGGCGGGGCCTTCGGCGTCCGTCGAGCCGAGGATCACGAGCGTGCGGCTGCTCGAGAGGGGAGCGGCCTCCCGCTCAAGGCGGGCGAGCCGGCCGGCGTCGAAGGAGAGGCGCAGCGTGCGGGCGGCGCGCCCGGCCTTGAAGAGTGCAGCCCAGACGAGGAGCGCACGCGGAATCATCACGATCAGAACGATGAGCCAGATCATCCGGGCGAGCCAGGGCGCACCCGGAGCGGCCGCACCCGTAGTGAGGTTCATCGCGGCGAGCTCCTGCGCGCCGGGGAGCGCCTCCAGACCGGGGAGCGCCGCCGGGATCCAGCCGTAGAGCACGTGGAGGATGTCCGCGACGACGTCGGGCCGTCCGGCGAACCAGGTGCTCTCCCAACCGGCCGTGTAGGCCGTGCCGACGCCGCGCACGAGAAGGCTCACGGCCACGCCGACGCCGAAGGCGAGCGCGGCCAAATGGAGCGTCGCGCGCACGCGCCAGGCGAGCGCGGGGATGAGAAGCGGCAGCCACGCCTTCGTAAAGGCGCTCTTTGCGGAATTGGCGGAGAGCCGCAGAGAGGCGGCCGAGGAGAGCGTGCGGGCTGCGGCGTGCGACAGCCCAGACCCCAGTGCGTCCGGGCGGCAGAGCGCCCAGAGGGCGAGCAGCACCACCACGACGTTCCAGAGAAGAAGCCCGAGGAACGGAGGTGAGAGGAGGTTCAGTACGGCGCCCGAGCTCGAGAGCTGATCGATGACGGCGCCCGTGAAGAAGCCGAGGAAGACCACGACCGCGGCGAGCCCCTTGAGGAGCGGTTCGGGGACGGCGGGCGCGCTGAAGGCCGCGCGCTTGCGCGCGGCGGCGGAACCCTCCGCCATGCGCGAGAGCACGAGCCGCGCGCGCGTCGTGAGAAACGCCTCGGGTGCAGCCTTGTCGCCCGCCACGGCGAGCGCATCGCGGGAGGCGTCCGCCGCGTCCGCCGCGCTCCAGCCTTCGGGCGGATCGGCCTCGAGGGCTTCGGCCTTGAGGAGCGCCTCGGCCTCGGCGGGAGCAAGGGAGAGGAGCGTTGGGGAGGCGGCGTCGGGAGAGGTCATGTCGGCTGCGGGTGGTGAAGAAGTCACTTCGATTCTATCGACGGGGCGCGGGCGGGAGGCATCGTCGGGTCTCGGGCACCGAGTACGGGGGGCGCCCATTGGTAGCGGCCGGAGGTGAACACCTCCCGCTCATCCTCGCCCCGCCAGTGGATGCCGGCGAGCGAGAGAAGGAGTGGACTCAGCCGGTCGGTCCGGAAGGGCTTCTCCTCCAAAGCCTTGAAGACGCCGCTCGCGGCGGACCACATCAGCATCGGCACGCGGTAGCCCGCCGGCGTCGCCGTCGAGTGGCCCGCGCGGTTGATCGTCTCACCCGTCTCCTGACCATGGTCGGAGAGGTAGAGCCACTCGGTTTCGACGCCGGAGTCGTCCGCACGGCGCCGCGTGAGATCGAGGAGCTTCGCGACCACCTCGTCCTGGTAGCGCATCGCCGCGTCGTACTGATTCCGCGAGATCACGACCCAGGGGGAGCGCCCGAGCGCCCAAAGATGGGCCTTCACCGGATCGTCACCCCAGTCGGGGGCGAGGCGCTTGGGATACCTCAGCGAATAGTGCGGATGGGCGCCGATCAAGTGGACCACGATCAGCTTCCTCGGCGCCGGATTGGAGAGCGCGCGCTCGAAATGGGGTAGGAGAGCGCCGTCGAGCGACACGCTCGTGCGCCCGGTCATGCGGTTGAGGAACGTGGAGTCTGCCGCCCAGCCCGCGTAGCGGGAGTTGATCGCACGGTCGTCCTGATTGGAGAGCCATTCGATCCGCCAACCGGCCGCGGCGAAGAAGGCGAGCACGTTGCCGCCCTCCATGCCGTCCGCCGGGTCGTTGCGCCTGCGTGCGGCGATGCCCGGGGCGGATACGGGGAATGTGAGCATGGAGTTGAAGGCCCCGACCGTCGCGGCGTCGACGGACCAAGCACGCCGCACGACGGCAAGGCCCGGATCGGTCCGCGCCGCCTCTTCGAGCCGCGGGGTCGTCGCCCGCGCGTAGCCGTAGAGACTCCAGTTGTCCCGGCAGGTGCTCTCGCCCAAAACAAGCACGATCGTCTGCGGTTCGTGCGAGACGTCCGCAAGCAGCGCCTGCGCCGTCGCGAGCTCGCGGCGCTTCGCTGCTTCGGCGCTCCGCCAGTCGGCCTGAAGCTCGGCCGTCTCCCGCACCCAGTGCGGCCAGAACCAGAAGGGAAGGTGGCCGCGCCAGGTGGGTTTGGCGAGCGCCAGAAGGAGGGCGGCGAAGAGAACGAGCAGCAGGGCGCGCCACGACCAACGGAGGGCAGGGCGCATCGGCGCCGCAGGCGCCGTCCTCATGACGAGGAGCGCCTCCAGCGCGAACGCGGCGGCCGAGACGCCCGCCCAGAGGAGGAGCGCCGGCCATTGGGCGGCGAAGAAGCCGAGGGCTTCTTCGGCGGACGTGTTCGCCGCCGCTTCGAGCACGAAGGTCGACATCGGCTCGGCGACGTAGACCCACTTCAAAAAGTCCCGCACGCCCGCGTCGAGCGTGAGGACGAGAAATCCCAACAGCGCGAAGGCGCGCAGGCTCCAACGGAGGAGGCCGGAGGCGCCCGGGGCGGCGAGGGCCGCCGCAGCGAAGGGGAGCGCAAGGACGCTGATCTGCAGAGCGCGCTTCACGTCGCCCGAAAGAAGGTAGAGCCCGGCGGGGAGGACGATGAGGGCGAGGCCCGCGAGCGCGGTGCGCCCCGAAGGCGAAAGGAGGCCGGCGGCCGGCGTCATCCGCGGGGGACTCCAGCGAGGAACTGCGCGAGAAGCGCCCGGGCGGCGGCCTCCGGATCGGGCCGCCCGCAGACGGCGGAGATGACCGCGGCGCCGTCTACGCCCGTCCGGGCGACGTCGGCGGCGTTCTCGAGATGAATGCCGCCGATCGCGACGCAGGGCTTCCCCCACGCATGTGCGGCCTCGACCACCTGCCTGAGGCCCCCGAGCCCGATGGCGTCGCCCGCGTCCTTCTTCGTCTGAGTCGAGTAGACCGCGCCCACGCCGTAGTAGTCGACCAACGCCGCAGGGGCGCTCCCGAGCTCCTCCAGGCTCCCCGCGGAAAGCCCGAGGATCCGCTGCGCGCCGATCAGCCGCCGGGCGTCCTCGACTGGGAGGTCGTCCTGGCCGACGTGAAGTCCGTCGGCGCCCGCCGCGAGCATGACGTCCGCGTGGTCGTCGATGATAAGGGGCGTGGGCGGAAGCGCCGGGGCCTCGGCGAGCGCCTTTTTGAGCGCCCGCGCGGCCTCGACGAAGCAACGCTTCTTCCAGGCCGGGGCGCGCAGCTGCAGGATGGACGCACCGCCGCGGACGGCGGCGAGCGCCGTCGGGATGAGGCCGCCCGAGCGTTCCGAGAGGTCCGGGTCGAGCACGACGTAGAGCGTGAGGGAGGGAAGCCGCATCAGAGCGCCTCTCTGAGGAAGTCGGCGGGCTGGATCGCGTAGAGCGCATCGAGGTATTCGTTGTGGAAGCTCCCCGGGCCCTTGGCGGTGCGGGCGGCGAGGGAGGCCGCGCGCTTGGCGAGCGCACAGGCCGCGACGGCGGCGAGCGTGCGGTCGGATTCAACCGCCGCGAAGGCGGCGACCAGAGCCGAGAGCGAGCACCCGGTACCCACTACGAGCGTCGTCATGACGCTGCCGCCCGAGACGGAGAGTACCCGGCTGCCGTCGGTGGCGTAGTCGGTTTCGCCCGTGACGCAGACGACCGAGCCCGTTCGGTGGGCGAGTTCGCGGGCGGAGTCGACGGCCGCGGCGCTCGAATCCGTGCTGTCCACACCCTTGCCGCCCTTGCCGGCGCCGGCGAGCGCGAGGATTTCGCTTGCGTTCCCGCGGATCACCGCGGGCTTGAGCGCGAGGAGCCTGCGGATCTCGCCGTCGCGCCAGGGCATCACGCCCGCGGCGACGGGGTCGAGTACCCAGGGGCGGCCGGCTTCGTTCGCAGCTTTGGCGCAGGCCTGCATCACGGCGAGGCACTCCGGCACGGGGGTGCCCACGTTGACGAGAACGCCGCCCGCGATGCGCGCAAACCCGGGCGCTTCGTCCATCGCCACGACCATCGCGGGCGAGGCACCCGCGGCGAGGAGCACGTTGGCGGTTATCTCCTGCACGACTTCATTCGTGAGGCAGTGCACCAGGGGGCGCGCGGCGCGCATTTTTTCAAGCGTGCGGGCGAGCGCTTCAGGAGTGACGGGCGTGATCTGCATGGTCGTGGACGGGTCCTTGTGGGCGGGCGGCGGAGCCGCCCGGTTTTTGGGAAAAAGCGTCCTACAGTAGCACAGCGCCCGAACCCCGCGGCAGCGCCCGGAAACACCCGGAAAAGCACGCTCGGGGCGCGCTCCGGCGGAGGCCCCGGCGCCCGCCGCTAGAATGACTCCTCCCTGAAGAATCGCCCGGCCGTCCGGCCTGCGCCGCCGATGGCGGGCGCCTTGCCGCGCACCTCCACCTCCACCTCCACCTCCACGAACCCCCGTCATGCTCATCCACCCCCAGTTCGATCCGATCGCCGTTGCGGTCGGCCCCGTCGGCGTCCATTGGTACGGCCTCATGTACCTTCTGGGCTTCCTCGCCTTCTGGCTCCTCGGGCGCCGGCGCGCGCTCGACGACTGGCGCGGCGTCACGCAGAACGACGTCGAGAACATGCTCTTCTGGGGCGTCTTCGGCGTCGTGCTGGGCGGCAGGCTCGGCTACTGCCTCTTCTATCAGCCCGACTACTACGCCGCGCACCCCGCGGAGATCCTGCAGATGTGGCACGGCGGCATGAGCGCGCACGGCGGGTTGATCGGCGTCCTTATCGTGATGTTCCTCTACGGGCGCATGAAGGGGATCGGCTTCTGGCGCGTGGCGGACTTCGTCGCGCCCCTCGTCCCCCTGGGGCTTTTCTTCGGGCGCCTCGGGAACTTCATCAACGGGGAGCTTTGGGGGCGGCCCGCCTCACCCGATCTTCCCTGGGCGATGATCTTCCCGCAGGCCGGGGACGGCGGCGTGCCGCGCCACCCCTCGCAGCTCTATGAGGCCGGACTTGAAGGACTGACGCTCTTCATCCTGCTCTGGCTCTACTCCAGAAAGCCCAGGCCCGTCGGCAGAACGGCCGCGCTCTTTGCCGTCGGCTACGGCGTTGCGCGCTTCGCGAGCGAATTCTTCCGCGAACCCGATGCGTTCCTCGGGCTCCAGGCCTTCGGGCTTTCGCGCGGCCAGTGGCTCACGCTCCCGCTCTTCATCGTTGGTGCGGCGGTCTGGATCTGGGTCGGACAGCGGGCGAAGAGCCCGGACGCAGGGTAGTTCGGCAAGGGGGAACGGCGGGGTGCGCCCCTGCGGGCGCATTCAGACAAATCGGGCCGGGTCCCTGAGGGATCCCGGCCCGAATGGTCTGCGGCCCGGCCCGAAGGCCGCGCCGCAGGAGCGTCGAGGAGGCGCCTTTAGATCAAAGCGCGCTCACGGCCTTGTAGAGCATGTAGCTCGCGAGCAGCAGGAGCATGCAGGCGAAGATGCGCTTCAGAGGCTTCGTGTCCATGGCGTGGGCGGTCTTGGCGCCCAAGGGCGCGAATAAGACGCTCGTCGCCGCGACGCAGAGGAGCGCGGGAAGATGAATGTAGCCGATCGTGTAGGGCCAGCCCGGGAGCGTGTCGATGCTCCAGCCGCTGATGATGTAGCCGATGGTGCCGGCGAAGGCGATCGGGAAGCCGAACGCGGCGGAGGTGCCCACGGCGTTGTGCATTTTGACGTTGCACCACGTCATGAACGGCACCGAAATGAAGCCGCCGCCCGCACCTACGAGGGCGGAGATGACGCCGATGCCGGTGCCGACGCCGAACATGCCGGCCATGCCGGGCAGATGGCGCGAGGGCGTGGGCTTGGCGCCGAGAAGCATCTTGAGAGCAGAGGCGTAGACGAAGACCGCAAAGATCATCGCCACCCAGAAGGTCGACAGAGCGCCCGAGATCTGCGCGCCCAGCACGGCGCCGACGAGGATGCCCGGCGCCATTGAGAAGACGACGTTCCAGAGCACCGCGCCGCGCTTTGCGTGCGCGCGCACCGAGGAGATCGAGGTGAAGAGGATCGTGCCCATCGAGGTCGCGATCGCGACGTGCACGATGTGCTCGAGCGGGATCCCGGCGTAGGAGAGAAGCAGCGTGAGGAAGGGCGTGAGCACCATGCCGCCGCCGATGCCGAGCAGGCCCGCGAGGAAGCCCGTGCAGCATCCGAGCGCCGCCAGGGCGAGGATGATCTGAATGGTCATGAGGAATAGTCTTTTGGTTGAGGGTGCGTGTGTTTTTGGTTTAGTCGCGCGGGAACTGGATCAGATGGTCGGCGATGAATCGGAACTCCTCCTTCGTCACCGGCGTGATCGAGAGCCGGTTGCCGCGCTGCAGAATCCGCATGCCGGAGAGCTCCGGCCGTGCGCGTAGCTCGGCGATCGGGACAAGAGGAATCTTAATGAGTCCTTCAACGTCCACGACGACCCAACGCGGGGCTTCCCGTGAGCTTTTGGGGTCGTAGTAGCCGCTATTAGCATCGAACTGGCATTCGTCGGGGTGCGGCCCGGAGGCGATCCGCGCGATGCCGGCGACGCCGGGGTGGGGGCAGCTCGAGTGGTAGAAGAGCACGGCGTCGCCCGGGCGCATGGCGTCGCGCATGAAGTTGCGCGCCTGATAGTTCCTAACACCGAACCAGGAGACGGTTCGGCTGGGGGCGTGCATCACGGCGTCGATCGAGCATTCGCCGGGCTCGGTCTTCATGAGCCAGCAGGCGTGCGCCGATTCGAGAAGCTCGTGGAGGTCTTCGCGGGTGCGGACGGCGTGGGGCGTGACGGCTTCGGTCATGTCCGGTTCTCCTTCCAGAAGGACGGGCGGTCCGGAGCGCCCGGGTGCGCCGGAAGCCGCGCGAGAATACGCAGAAAGCAGAAAGGGCAGACCTTTGCGGGGTCTGCCCTCTCGAATGAGGCACCTGCAGTGGGGCGGGGCTACGTATCCTGAACCGGGAGTTCAGGGCGGTCGGCTCCGGAGCGGAACGGGCTGGACACGGCGTGACCGGCACTCCATCGGCTCTCGAGTAGGCCAACCTATTGCACGAGGCATTGGTTCTAGGTACCTTGGAGCCCGGATGCTTGCCACCGCAGGACTGATTCCATTGTACCCGGTCCGCCGCCCTTGTAAAGGGGCGGACAAACACGCTTGTGAAAAGCGCGTCAGAAGAGCGTACCCATCTTGGCGTCGCGGTAGAGCGCCTCCTCGCAGAGTTGGCAGAGCGCCTTGATCTCCGCGAGCATTTCCTCCTTCTCGGCCTCCTGCTCGGCGCTCCGGCGCAGGACCTCCGCCGCGGGCGCGGCGTGAGCAGCCTCGGCGGCGCTGGCGGGCGCGGCGGCGCGCGCCTCGGCCTCGTGGCTGCGCTTCTTCGCGTCGTAGGCGAGCTCGAGCGCCGTGAGGACCGCAATTTGTTCGTTGCCGATCACGCGGCCCGCGGAGCGCACGGCCTGCATCTGCGCGTCCACGTCCCGGGCGCAGGACTTGAGGAGCTCCTCCTCGCCCGACGAGACGGCGAGCCGGTAGGGGCGGTCGAAAATGGTGACGGTGACTTCGGACATGACGGTCCGTCTCCTTCTCAGGCGTTGCCGTTGGTGTCGCGCAGGCTCGAGCACATGGCGTCGATCTTGCGCTTCATTTCATGGAGCTGATCGCGGGCGCGCTTCAATTCACCGTCGCGCACCGCGAGCTGATTGGTGAGTTGGATGCGCGCGTCGCGCTCGCTCTGCAGACGTTGGGCGAGCTGCGTGATGAGCGTGCGCAGCCGTGCGAGTTCCTGATTCATTGTGCGGTCCCATCCTTCTGAGGCACGGACTCGGCCGGCGCAGTCCCGCTCTCCTGAGGCGCGCTCTCCGTCTGGGCGGTCGCAGGCTGTGCGGCGGGCACGAAGACCTTCGGCGGGCGCGGCTCGAAGGAGCGGATCGTGCCGAAAATGAGCTGGTCGGCCTGCTGCTCGTCGGGCATCGGGTCCGACGTCCAGTGGTCCACGCGGCGGTCCTCGTTGAAGTAGACCGTCAGGCGCCGGATCTGCGTGTCGCCGTCGCCGCGCTGCAGGTAGTAGACGTAGTCCCAGCGTCCTTCATGGAACTGGTCCTGCACGAGCGGCACGCCCAGGAGGAACTGCACCTGCGCGTCGGTCATTCCCTTTTCAAGCTGCAGCGCCATCTCGCTCGTAACGAGATTGCCCTGATGGACGTCGGCGCGGTAGGGCTTCAGGACGTAGGGAACCCAGCTGGTCGCGCCGTCCCAGGCGCTCGAGACGGTGTCGGTCACCGTGGTGCAGCCGCTCAGTCCCGCAGCGCCCGTGAGCACGGCGGCGAGGAGAAGGATTTGTCGCTTCAACATAAAACCGAATTAAAATGTGGAATGCAGGCCGGGGACTCTTCATCGGTGAGCCCTGACCCCGTATGATAAAGAACCCAAAGAACTCAGACAGGGTAGCTTTGCCGTGAAGGAAACTCAAAAGCAGCAGTCCGCCGACTTGAAGACCATGGGGCTCAAGGTTACAGTGCCCCGCCTCAAGATCCTCGATTTGTTTCAGAAGCTTTCCGAGTCCCGGGAGGTCGGCAAGCGCCATCTCTCCGCTGAGGAAGTCTACAAGCTTCTCCTGAACGAAAACAGCGACATCGGTCTCGCGACGGTCTACCGCGTGCTCACTCAGTTTGAGAACGCCGGCATCCTCGTGCGCCACCACTTCGACGAAGGGCGCGCCACCTACGAACTGCAGGAGGGCCGCCACCACGACCACATCGTCTGCGTGCGCTGCGGGAAGGTCGAGGAGTTCGTCGATCCGGAGATCGAAAAGGCCCAGCGTCAGGTCGCCACGCGTCTCGGCTACGAGATGACCGACCACTCGCTCGTGCTCTACGGCGTCTGCCAGGAGTGCCGCGAGAAGACGCACCACCACGACGAGGACGCAGAGGTCTGAGGCCTCCCGTCCCGCCCAGACTCCGCCCGCGAATGCGCGCACGGAGCGGCGAAGGAGCCCGGAGCCCCGAATGAGGGAGCTCTCCGCGGCTCCTTTTTTTTCGCGGCTCTCAGCGCTGAGAAAACAAAAGGCCCGCTTCCGATGAAGAAGCAGGCCTTGAAGAATTCTGGTACGCGGTACTGGGATTGAACCAGTGACCCCTGCCGTGTGAAGGCAGTGCTCTACCCCTGAGCTAACCGCGCATTTGCGAGAAGGGGAATTCTACAGAAGTCGAGCGGTTTTGCAAATGATTCGGTAAATAATACCGTGTTTGCGGTATCCCGCCCTGCGCTGAGCGCCTCAGCGGAGCTTCGCGGGGCGCAGGCCCTTGGCGACCTCGACGCCGAGGTTGGCAAGTTGGTCGGCCTTTTCGTTGCCCGGGTCGCCCGCATGTCCCTTCACCCAGCGCCATTCGATCTGGTGGCGCGAGGCGAGCGCGTCGAGCGCCTGCCAGAGCTCGGCGTTCTTCACGGGCTTCTTGTCGGCCGTGCGCCAGCCGTTGCGCTTCCAGCCGTGGATCCAGCGCGTGATGCCGTCCTTCACGTAGCTCGAGTCCGTGTGGAGGATGATCGGGCAGGGGCGCTTCACGGCCGAGAGCGCGGCGATCACGGCCGAGAGCTCCATTTGGTTGTTGGTGGTGAGTTCCGACCCGTCGTAGAGCTCGAGCGCGTGCTCGCCCCAGACGAGGTAGGCGCCCCAGCCGCCGACGCCGGGGTTCTTCTTGCACGCGCCGTCGGTCCAGATCTCGAGGGCTCTGGGCTGCGCGGAGGTGGAGTTGGTCATGAGGAGGTGTTCTTCTTGAGGGTGGTGGCCGAGGACGAGGCCGCCGGCACGCCGGTGGCGGGAACGGCGTCGGAGAGCTTCCTGAGCGCCTCGCAGTTGACGATGCGGGGGCCGGGCGTGCGCTTCACGGCCGAGAGGAGGATGACGTTGGAGAACTGCGGCGCCCAGCGGTCTCCCGCCTTGTCGAGCCACGACCAGGCCTTCAGGCGCTTGAGCGTGCGCAGGGCCGGTGCGTAGATGCCGAAGCGCCCGCCGTCCACTTCGAGCCCGAGGAGCGAGAGCCAGTCCCGAAGCCGGTAGAACGAGATCGGCGCGAGGTCGGAGGGGAGGTAGGGCCTGAGCCCGAGCTTCACCGACTGCTGCCGCAGCCACCAGAGCCCCATGGCGTTGAAGGCCGTGAGGATGAGGCGCCCCTCGGGCTCGAGGACGCGCACCGCTTCACGAAGCACCTGCTGCGGGCGTGCGGTGAAGTCGAGCGCGTGGGGGAGCGTGACGAGGTCCACCGACTCGTCGGCGACGGGGAGCATCTCCGGGAGCGCCACGATGCGGTTTGCGTTCGACACCGGGATGGAGACGTTTTCGCGCGACTCGATCAGCCAGTGCGACTGCATGCGGTTTTCCGCGAGCGTATCGATCTGCGGCATGCCGATCTGCAGCGCCGCGGCGCCGAAGACGTCCGAGGTCTCCTCCGCATAGGCCGCGCGCTCCCATTCCTGCAGGAGCTCTCCGGGGGCGGTGGAGAGAAACGCATTGAAGGTGAGTCGGTCGGACATTGAGGAGTCGGCTAACAATTGGTTGCGAAAAGGCGCGCCGGCGCGCGCCGCAGGTCGCCTGCGGGCGGGCGAGGGCGCGCACGGACATTAAGATTAGCGAATTCCGCAGGACTTCTCTCCCCGTCCGTCATCCTCATTCTGTTGCCGCTCATGTCCGTGCCCGTCCTTCGTCCGCTCCGCCTTCCGCTTCTTCTGCTCGGCGCCCTCGCCTCGCTCGCGTCCGCGCCGGCGCATGCCGAAGCGGCTGCGGCGGACTCCGACGCAGCCGCCGGGGTTGAGGTCGAGGAGGCGGCAACCGAAGCAGCGCTCGCGCGTGAACAGGAGGCGCCCTCGAGCGTCTGGGTGCGCATCCGCTCCGGCTTCGGCGTGCCCGAACTCAATTCCGCCGCGGTGGACCGGTGGACGGATTTCTACGCGAAGGATCCGGACTACGTGCGCCGCATGGCGATGCGGGCGAGCCAGTTCCTCTACAACATCGTCGAGGAGGTTGAGGCGAGAAGGCTCCCCACGGAGCTCGCGCTGCTTCCGTTCGTCGAGAGCGCCTTCCAGCCCGAAGCCCTTTCGCGCGCGAAGGCCTCCGGCCTCTGGCAGTTCATGCCTGCGACCGGGCGGAACTATTCGCTCGAGCAGAACCTCTGGCGCGACGACCGCCGGGACGTGCTCGAGAGCACGCGCGCCGCGCTCGACTACTTCGAATACCTCCACGGCCTCTTCGGCGACTGGCAGCTCGCGCTCGCCGCCTACAACTGGGGCGAAGGGTCCGTGCAGCGGGCGGTGAGGCGCGCCGAGGCCCGCCGGCAGCCGGCCGACTACGCCCACCTCAAGATGCCGCGCGAAACGGCGAACTACGTCCCGAAGCTCGAGGCAATCAAGCGCATCGTGACCAATCCGGGCAAGTACGGCATCGAGCTTCCCGACGTCGGCAACGAGCCCTTCTTCGTGCGCGTGACGAAGCCCCGCGACATCGACCTCAAGACGGCCGCTGAGCTCGCCGGCATGCCAGAGAAGGAGTTCCGGGCGCTCAACCCCTCTTTCAAGCTTCCCGTGATCGTCGCGTCCCACAACAACGTGATGCTCCTGCCGGCGGACCGGCTCGACTTCTTCGTGGACAACCTCGCGAGCTGGATGGATTCGGGCCAGCCCCTGTCGCGCTGGTCCACCTACAAGCTCAAGGAGGGCGAGTCGCTCGCCGCCGTCGCCGAGCGCGCCGGCATGACCGAGTCCTTCCTGCGCGAGGTGAACGGCATTCCCGAAGGGCGCAGGGTGCTCGCCAACTCCACGCTCCTCGTGCTCGCCGAGGGCGACGAGCAGGTGGACATCTCGGCCGAGGAGGCCGACGCCCGCCTGCGGCTCTCGCCGCTTACGACCTGGAGGCGCGTCACCTACCGCGTGCGTTCGGGCGACACGGTTTCCTCGATCGCCCGCCGCTGGCACATCACCGCGGGCTCGATCGTGCGGGCGAACCGCCTGAGAAGCGACCGGCTGCGCGTCGGGCAGCGCCTCGTCCTCACGGTCCCCAACGTCGCGCGCTCGCCCATCCTGACCGCTTCCGCGGGCTCCGCCAAGACCGCGTCTTCGGGCGGCCACGCCATTCACGCGGTGCGCGCGGGTGAATCGCTCTTCTCGATCGCGAAGAAGTACGGCGTCTCCGTGGGCGATCTGAGGATGACGAACCGCATCTCCGGCAACGCCATCCGGCAGGGCCAGCGCCTGCGCATCCCGAAGGCGGGCGTGGACGATGCCGCGCCCGTGCGCTCCGAGACGGTGATCTACACCGTGCGCTCGGGCGACACGCTCTCCTCCATCGCGGACCGCTACGGCGTGTCGGTGCTGAAGCTGCGGCGGCAGAACCGCCTCGCTACGACCGCCCTCAAGGTGGGCGACCGACTGGAGATCCCGGAGGGCGACGCCCCGAAGGCGCCCGTGCAGCCCGCGACCGCCGGGAGTCCCTCCGCGGCGCACCACATCGTGCGCTCGGGCGACACGCTCTCGGAGGTCGCCGCAACGTACGGCACCACCGTCGAGAAGCTCCGTGCGGCGAACGGCCTGCGCACGTCGAACCTTGCGGTCGGCGACCGGCTCGTGCTTCCCGCCACCTCCGCGCGCCTGCCGCAGAAGAACCCCACGGACCTGCGCACGTACCGGGTGAAGTCGGGCGACACGCTCTCGAAGATCGCGCGTTCGGCCGGCACGACGATTGCGGTGATCAAGCGCCTCAACAACCTCAGCTCGAACCGGCTCTCGGTCGGTCAGACGCTGCGCCTTCCGTAGGCGCCTCACGCTTCGCCGGCTTCAGGGCGCTCCCGCAACCACGCATCATCTTCTAGCGGTCTGCCGGTGCTTCCCCCTAAAATAATCTTTTGGACTGGGGAGCCCCGCGTGCTCCCCGAATGATTTCCCGGGGGCGCCGGAGGCGCATGCGGCGCTGCCGCGCCGCAGTCCTCTTCGACCCCCATTACGCTTTAACAACAGAGAACCAGCATGGGATTCCTCTCCGGCAAGAAGATTCTGATCACGGGCGTGATCTCCAACCGCTCCATCGCCTACGGCATCGCCCAGGCCTGCCGCCGCGAGGGCGCCGAGCTCGCCTTCTCCTATTCCGACACACGCTTCCGCGAGCGCCTCACGGGCTTTGCGGCCGAATTCGGCAGCGACATCGTGATGCCGCTCGACGTCACGCAGGATGATCAGATCGCCGCCGCCGTGAAGACGATTGAAGAAAAGTGGGGCGCGCTCGACGGTCTCGTTCACTCAATCGGCTTCGCGCCCCGCGAGGCGATCGCCGGCGACTTCCTCGAGGGCCTCTCCCGCGACGCCTTCAAGACGGCGCTCGACATCTCCGCCTACTCGTATCCCGCGCTCTGCAAGGCGTTCCTGCCGCTCATGAAGGGGCGCCCCGCTTCGGCCCTCACGCTCACCTATCTCGGCGGCGAGCGCGTCGTTCCCAACTACAACACGATGGGTCTCGCCAAGGCCGCGCTTGAATCCTCCACCCGCTACCTCGCCGCGAGCCTCGGCCGCGAAGGGATCCGCGCGAACGCCATTTCCGCGGGCCCCATCAAGACGCTCGCCGCTTCGGGCATCAAGGACTTCAGCAAGCTGCTCCACATCATGGAGAAGACCGCTCCCCTCGGGCGCACGGTGACGATTCAGGAAGTCGGCAACACCGCGGCCTTTCTCCTCTCGGACCTCGCGAGCGGCATCACGGGCGACATCGTCTACGTCGATGCAGGCTTCCATGCCGTCGGCGTCGCGGTGGACGAAGACCTTTCGGCCTGACGATCCGCACTGAAAAAAAACGACGGGAAAGGCTCCGGAGCGGCGCGTTCTGGGGCCTTTCGCATGCAAAGGAGAACATCAAAAATGAAGAAGGGGATTTCCGTTGTTCTGATCGTCCGGAACGAAGAACTCAATCTAGACGCCTGCTTGAAGAGCTGCTCCTTTGCAGACGAGCTGATCGTGGTGAACGACGGCAGCACGGACCGCACCGTCGAGATTGCCGAGTCCTACGGGGCCAAGGTCTTCCACCGGGCCCTCAACGGAGACTGGGCGGCCCAGCAGAACTACGGCATCGACCAGGCGACTCAGTATTGGGTATTTCTCCTCGACGCCGATGAGCGCGTGACGCCTGACCTTGCGAAAAAGCTCCTTGAATGCGCCGCGGGCGAAGACAAAGCCTACTGGGTGCAGCGGCACAACCGCTTCAAGCACATCTGCGCCGAACACGGCACGATGCGCCCCGACTGGGTCTGCCGCTTGATGCCGAGAACCAAGGTGCGCATCTATGGGCAGGTTCATCCGGAAATCCGCGTGCAGTGCCCGCCTGAGCGCATTCACGGCGACGGGATGATCCACTACCCGTACCGGACCTGGCGGCAGTACATGAACAAGATCAACACCTACAGCGAACTCTCCGCCGAGAAGTACCTGTCGGAAGGTCGGAACGTCGTGTTCTGGCGGGACGTGATGCTCCGTCCGATCTGGTCCTTCATCAAGATCTACTTCATCAACCGGGGATTCCTCGACGGCAAGGCGGGATTCGTCTTCTCGATCAACAATTCCGTCTATACGATGATGAAGTACGTGAAGTACTACTTCCTCAAGCATTATTCCGGCGAGCTCTGACGCCGCACAGGACCCCGTCATGAAGAGAATCGGCGTATTCGTCAAGCCCAATGAAAGTCTCTGCGTTCTGCTCGAGCACCTTCTGAAGCTCCTCGAGAGCCTCGGCTACGAAGTGCTCCTTGAGGAGCGCGCGGCGGCGTCGCTCGCCGGCCGGCGCGCCGTCAAGGGCTACCCCCGCATGAAGTTGGGTGAGCTCTGCGACGTCGCCGTCGTGTTGGGCGGCGACGGCACGATTCTCGGCGTCGCCCGCGACATCTCCGCCTGGGAGAAGCCCATCATCGGCGTCAACGCCGGGCGGCTCGGTTTCATCACCGACGTCGTGCTCGAAGACATGGAGACGACGTTGCCGGCGATGCTGCGCGGCGAATGCTCGTCGGGCCGGCAGCACCTCCTTGAGGGCACGGTGCTGCGTCACGACGAGCCGATCTTCCACGGACTCGCCGTCAACGACATCGGCTTCAGCCACGGCCGCGCGGGCGGCATGGTGGACTTCATCATCTACGTGGACGGCAGGCAGATGAGCGCTCAGTCCGCCGACGGCATCATCTGCTCGACGGCGACGGGCTCCACGGCCTATGCGCTGGCCGCCGGCGGCCCGATCCTCTATCCGACCCTGGACGCCGTGCAGCTCGTTCCCGTCGCGCCGCATACGCTTTCGAACCGCCCGATCGTGATCCCCGCCAATCTGCGCGTCGAGATCGAGCTTGTGAGCGCCCGCGACGCGGTCGCGTACTTCGACATGCAGGACTTCTGCGACGTGGTGCCGGGCGACGTTCTTCGGATCGAGCGCTCCGAGCGCACGATCGAGCTCCTCCACCCGCTCAACTACGACTACTTCGAGCTCCTGCGCCGCAAGCTCAAGTGGAACTTCTCCCCGGCGAGCGTGCGCCGCGCGCCGCACCCGGAGAAGCCTGAATAGGCGGCCGGCGGCGCCGCCTTCATTCCCCACCAACCCTTCGACGGGCGTCCCTCCGGCCGGGAGGACGCCGCTCCGAGGAGCGCTTCCCTCATGCTCACGACCCTGAACCTCAAGGACTTCGTCATCGTCGACCAGCTCTCGCTCGATCTTTCTTCAGGCTTCACGGTGCTCACGGGCGAGACGGGCGCGGGCAAGTCCATCCTGATCGACGCGATCGAGCTCATCCGCGGCGCGAGGGGGGATTCCGACCTCGTGCGCAAGGGCGCCGAGCGCGCAAACATCATCGCCGAGTTTGCGGTGACGGAGGCCGCGAAGCGCTGGCTCGTCGAAAACGACCTGCTCGAAGAGGGAATGGAGAACGTGCTCGTGCGCCGCAGCATCGACCGCAGCGGGCGCTCGCGCGCGTGGATCAACGGCATTACGGTGACGCTCTCGCAGCTGAGGGAGTTGGGCGACAACCTCGTGGACATCCAGGGGCAGCACGCGCATCAGCTGCTCCTCAAATCCGCGTGTCAGCTCAAGCTCCTCGACGCCTACGCAGAAGACGGCGCGGCGCTCGAGCGCGTGAAGGCGGCCCATGCCGAATGGAGCGCCCGGGCGAAGCGCCTCGCCGAGGCGACCTCGAGCTCGGAAGTCCGCGCCGCGAAGATCGAGCAGCTCTCCTGGGTGCTCGAAGACCTCGACGCCCTCTCACCCAAAAAGGGCGAATGGGAGGCGCTCAACCTCGAGCACACGCGCCTCGCGCACGGCGTTTCCATCTCCGAAGGGCTCTCCGAATGCATCGAGTGGCTGACGCAGGGCGAGAACGCCGCGGGCGACCTGGTGACGAAGGCGCAGATGAAGGTTGAGGAGCTCGCGGAGTATGACGAGCGTCTGCGCAACGTGAGCGAGACGCTCACGAGCGCGGCGGAGTTGATTGACGACGCCGCAGGGGACCTTGAGAACATCCTCGACCGCACCGACACGGACGGCGCGCGGTTTGAGAAGGTGGACCGGCGCGTTTCGCGCTACTTCACGACGGCGCGGAAGTACCGCACAGAACCCGAACTTCTGCACGAACTCCAGGCCGAGAGCAGGAAGCGGCTCGCCGAGCTGCAGGACGAGGAGAACCTCGATCAGCTCAAGGAATACGAAGCGGCGGCGAGGCGCGCCTACGACGCCGCAGCGGCGGAGCTCACGAAGCTGCGCCGCGCCGCGGCGGAGAAGCTCGCCCGCGCCGTCACCGAAGAAATGCAGAAGCTCTCGATGAGGGGCGGGCGCTTTGAGATCGCGCTCAATCCCTGCCCTCCCTCGGAGTCGGGGGCCGAAAAGTGTGAATTCCTGATGGCGGGTCATCCCGGCGTCGAGGTGAGCCCGCTCGCAAAGGTGGCCTCGGGGGGCGAGCTGAGCCGCATCGGCCTGGCGGTCTTCACGCTCACCTCGCGGAACACCACCGTCCCCACGCTCATCTTCGACGAGGTGGACAGCGGCGTGGGCGGCGCTACGGGCGAAGTGGTGGGCCGCATGATGAAGCAGCTCGGCGAAACGCGCCAGGTGCTCTGCGTCACGCACCTCCCGCAGGTCGCCGCCTGCGGCGACCATCACCTCAAGGTCGAGAAGGTTTCCGACGGCATCGAGACCGTGAGCTACCTCAAGGAGCTCTTCGGTCAGGCGCGGGTCGATGAAATCGCGCGCATGTTGGGCGGCCTCCTCATCACGCAGAAGACGAAGGTCCTCGCCGAGGAGATGGTGAAGTCGAACGGCGCGTAGCGCCGTTCGCGCGCGATTCATCCGGCGTCTTCGTCAGCCGATGATTTTCTTCAGGGCGGCGAGGACTTCATCCACCGTCGGCCAGGCGCCCTCGCGCCCAAGCACGACCGCCCGGGGGTTCCAGGGGCTCGTGCGGGTGGGGTCCGTGACGCCGATCAGCGTGATCTGATTGGCGCCGACCGCCGCCGCCACATGGCTCATGCCGGAGTCGTTCGCAACGACGACGCGGGCGCGCTTCGCGAGCGCCGCCAGAGTCCCGAGCGTCGTGGGCGGGCAGATCTTGGCGTCGGGGCACGCCGCCTTCACCTCCTCGACCTCCCGCACGGCCGGGAAGACCACCGGTTCGACGCCCATGGCACGCAAGGGCGCGCAGAGCGCATTGAAGTGCTCCCAGTGCTTCTTCTTGCCGTGGTGAAGGCCTCTGGCGACGGGGGCGAGCAACGCGAAGTTCTGCGGGATGCCGTATTCGGCCATGAGGTTGCGGGCGGCGGCTTCATGGCGCTTCAAGGGCGTGAGACCGAGCGAGGGCGGGACTTTGTCCCAGGCGGGCTTGACGCCCCAGGCTTCGAGAGCCCCGTGCGCAAGGGTGAAGAAGCGCTCCACTTCGTGCATTTTCCCGGGTTCGGGGACGGACTTTTCGAGCAGGAACCGCCGCCAGTCCGTCGGGTACCCCGCGCTCTTGATGCCGCCCACGGCATAGAGGAGCGCCGAGCTGAAGGAGTTCGGGAAGAGCAGTCCGCGGGGGTGGCCGCCGAAGCGGTTGGCGATGTTGCGGATGCGGGAGAGATCCTCCGTCACGTGGCCTTCGATCGGCTCGAACTGCCAGCCCGTGCCGGCGAGCAGATCTTCAGCCCAGCGCTTGCCCGTTAGAACGGGCTTGACGCCGCTCGCCTCGAGCAGACGAAGACCGGGAAGCGCCATGCAGCAGTCGCCGACGTGGTTTGGGAGACGACACAAGACATTAGGCATATCAACGATCCAATGTAGAGAGTTTGGTGAGAATGCTTTCGATTGAATTTATGATTGTGTGGTTTGATATCCGAGATATGGGGGTGATCGTTTTAATTTTTCAGAACTGATGATGATTTCTCTTGTTTCGAAAAGAGGGGTCAAAGTCTCCAACATCGTGTAATTGTAGTATTCCCTGCCGTTGTTTCTATACATGGCGACGACGGGGATGTTGAATGCTGATGCGACATGAATGATCGAAGTGTCGGGAGTAATAATCAACGAGCATCCGGGTATGTTCTGCACGACTCCATGAAGGAGCTTGAGCGAATCGCTGTTAATTCTCTCGACAAAGTTGTTTATTCCTTATGCTTTTCGGCGCAAAAGCCTCTTGGTATTGATATTTCTGTATGCTGCGAGGGTTTTGTGGATTAATGTCATTGCGTCACTCTCCTTGCGTTAATGTGATGATTTTCTCGAGGTGCTTGCAAGGAGTCTCAAAAAACTCGGGGGATATGTATTTAGAGAATGGCGGCGTTATGGCAGGTGGGGCGACCTTCACTTTTGCAACGAGGTCCTCAAAGTCGTGTTTTTTGAATGGATCAAACGTGCGTATAGCCTTCTCGGACAAAACTTCGCAGCATCCACTATTTTTGGAGATAATGACGGGAGTTCCATTAAGGATGCTTTCTGCCGCCACCAAGCCAAGGGGCTCGTAGCGACTTGCTAATACGGTGTAGTCGGCCAATTGATAAAGTTCTTGCATATTTTCGCAAAAACCGAGGGATTTGATGTTGCCTTCTTCCTTCGCAGGTTTTCCGGCAACCAAGAGAAGATCATGCGTTTTATTGGTTGTAAAGTAATCTCTGATAACATCCAGCCCCTTTCTTTTGTGACTGGATGAGGGGAATAGAAATACTGTTTCCCATTTTTTAATGCCGTATTTCTCCCGCAGTTTATTTTTGTCATACATTTTGGGTGATTGGTTTGTTTTTTCCGGGGGGTAGATGACGTGTATTTTGCTACTGTTTATTTTATAGTATTTTTCCAGTTCGGAGGCCATCATTTTGGAATGAGCTACGATAATCTTTGCAGCAGAATATGCGGATTTCTCAATCCGCATAATCAGCTGATCTAGCGGCAGGGCGATTTTCCCCATGGCTTTCAGATATCCTGCCTTGATTCCGCCACATGCCATGACGGTAGGTAACCCCCCAGTGCAGCAGCCAATGGATAAGTCTAAATTGTGCTTGGCTGACTCGCTGATCAGCCAACGATGGAAAAGATATACGCCAAGTTTATTCGGAATAAGGGATGGGATTTTGTGCTCGACAACTTCGCATTGTTCCCGCAGCTTCAATTGAGGGTCCGACTTCATGCAGAAAACTATGGGCTTGTGTCCAAGTGAAATAGCGGCCTGTATCAGGTTCAGTGCATAGGTCTCCATGCCCCCAGATTTGCCAAAAGTACAGCAAAAGAAACCGATCCGCATGCCGTGCCCCCTTGTTTTAAATTAAGTAAATTAAATCACTCGCTTGCTTCAATTATTCAGCTATTTGCTATTAATAATGTCTGCAGATGTGCTTGCAGCGTGTGCTCGTCTCGCTCATGAGGAATACGAGACTGACTTGCCGGGGATAATGGATTCTTTGCCAAATCATCCATCAGTAGCCCCAGAGAGTTGATCTCCAGCGGGCTGTAGGTCCTGCAGACATCTTCCGGAAGTTCCTCTGGTTCGCCGATATTCTCCGTCGCGACGACGGGCGTGCCGCAGGCGGCGCTCTCCCACGCAATCGTGCCGACAGGATCGTAGGGCGCGGCGAGGATCGTGTAGTCGGCGAGCCGGTAGAGGTCCGACATGTTCTCCAGTCGTGGAACGGACTTGATGAAGCGGTTCCCCGGCACGGGACGGCCCGCCGCGAGCAGCATGAAGTCGTGCGGGTTCGAGGTGAAGTAGCGCTTCAGAAAGTCGAAGCCGTTCCCCTTCACATCGAAGGAGGGGAAGAGAAAGACGGTCCGGTCCTGCGGGACGCCGTACTTGTCGCGCAGCTCCCGGCGCGTGAGCGAGCACGCTGCGGGTTTTTGAAAGGGCGGCCGGACGACCCGGATGCGCTCGGGCGGAACGCCGTAGGTCGCAATGAGCTCCTCGCGGATGCGCGGGGAGAGCGCGATTACGCGCGAGGCCTTCGCGCAGGCCTCCTTCTCGAGGCTGATCACGATCTGGTCGAAGGGAAGTGCGTGCTCGCACACCGCGAGAAGGCGGCTCTCCTCGACGCTCCTCATGACGAGGATGTCGGGGAGCCCTCCGGCGCCGAAGCCGATCGTGATGTCGAGCGCATGACGGGGCGCTTCCTTCACGAGCCAATTGTGGAAGAGCCGCAGGCGGAGCGCCGCCGGAAGCAGCCTCGGCGGCGCGTAGACGTGCGTCTCGACGGTCTTGGACGGGAGTTCCGCGGCGTCCTCCGCCATTGCGAAGACGACCGGAACGTGTCCGAGCACGGCCGCCGCTTCGACGAGGTCGGCGACGTAGGCGTCGCGCCATCCGCAGGGGTTGGCGGGGCGGAAGAAGAATCCGATGCGCATGATGTCGTTCACCTCAGGTCAGTTCAAGCTCAGGGGGACCATGTCGCTCAGCTGCAGGAGCTTCGCGGCCGATCCGCGGAAGCGCCGGACGTCGATCCGTCCCGCGTAGCCCTTCTCCTTCGAAGCGTAGACGATCGAAGCGGGAATGCCCTGGGTGTTGTGGAGCAGGTCCTTCGTGAGCGCCTCGAAGAGCTCGGGCACGTAGGTGATGCTCAGGCGCAGGTCGTTCGCCGCGATGTACTCCTCGAGCGAGAGGCACCCGTCGGCGATGACGGAGAGCTGCTTCGTGTAGTCGTCGAACTTCACCTTGCCGGTGACGGCGAGGAAGTTGTTGACGGCGACCTTGCCCTTCACGTGCTCCCAGATCGAGCTGTAGCAGAGGACGTCGAGCGCGGCCGTGCCGTCGTCGAGCTTCAGGATTCCGAAGACGCCCTTCTTGCCCGTCACCTGACGAACCTCGGAGACGAGGCCGCAGACCTGCTCGGAGGTCTGCGAGGGGGCGAGGTCGAGGAGGCGCTTCTCCTTGAGGCGGGGCATCAGGCGCTGCAGGGCGCCGTAGGGGTGGCCGCTCACCCAGAAGCCGTAGACGCCGCGCTCCTCATCGAGCGCCTTGATGGGCGACCAGTCGATCGAGGGCTTCGTGAGCGTGGGCTTTTCGACTTCGTCGCCGAAGAGCGCGTCCTGACCGAGGTGCTCCTGGAGGTTGCGCGAATACTGGATGGCGTCGGAGACGTTCGCGAGCAGCACCCCGCGGCGCGGGTCGATCGAATCGAAGGCGCCCGCCTTGATGAGGCTCTCGAAGATCTTCTGGTTCACTTCCGGCACGCGCTTGGCGAAGTCGAAGATGTCCGTGAAGAGGCCTTCGGCCGCGCGCGTGCGCAGGATCGAATCGACTATCGAGCGGTTCATGCCCTTGATCGCACCGAGACCGAAGCGGATGTGCGCCTCCGTCGGGACCGAGAAGAACCATTCGCTCTTGTTGACGTCGGCGATGCGGAAGTTCACGCCGTTCGCTTTGGCGTCGTTGACGAGCGCCTTCATCTTGTCGCCGTCGTCCATCACCATGCAGAGGTTGGCGGCGAAGAAGCTCGCGGTGTGGTGAACCTTCAGGTACGCCGTCTGATAGGCGACGTAGGAGTAGGCGGCCGCGTGGGACTTGTTGAAGCCGTAGCCCGCGAACTTCTCCATCAGGTCGAAGATTTCGGTGGCGACCGACTCCTTCACCCCGCGCTCGCCCGCGCCCTTGACGAAGACGGCGCGTTGGCGCTTCATCTCCTCGACGTTCTTCTTGCCCATGGCGCGGCGCAGGAGGTCGGCGCCGCCGAGCGAATAGCCGCCCACGACCTGCGCGACGCGCATCACCTGCTCCTGATAGACCATGATGCCGTAGGTCTCCTTGAGCACGCTCTCCATGCGTTGGTCAAGGTACTCGACCTTCTCGCGGCCGAACTTTCGGTCGATGAAGGACGGAATCAGGTCCATCGGGCCCGGACGGTAGAGGGCGTTCAAGGCGACGAGGTCTTCGAGGCGGTCGGGCTTGGCCTGCTTGAGAAGCGTGCGCATGCCTTCCGATTCAAACTGGAAGACCGCGGCGGTGTTGCCCTGCTGGAAGAGTTCGTACGTCTCGGCGTCGTCCACCGGGATGCGCTCAAGTTCGAAGCGCTGCTCGGGGTAGAGCTTGTCGATGAACTCCACCGCCTTGGCGAGGATCGAGAGCGTCGTGAGGCCGAGGAAGTCGAACTTCACGAGGCCGACGTTCTCGACGTCCTTCTTGTCGTACTGGCTGATGGTGTTCTCGGGGCGTCCGTCCGAGTTGTAGAGCGGACAGAAGTCGGTGAGCTTGCCCGGCGCGATCAGCACGCCGCCGGCGTGCATGCCGAGGTTGCGCGTGAGGCCTTCGAGCGGCCGGGCGATGCGGATGATCTCCTGGTACTCGTCGTCGTTCTCGATCGCCTCCTTGAATTCAGGCACTTCGGCGATCGCCTCGTCGAGCGAGATGTTCCGCCCGGGCTGCATCGGAATGAGCTTCGCCAACGCATCGGTCTTCATGTACGGTACGTCGAGCGCGCGGCCGACGTCGCGCACCACGGCCTTGGCGCCGAGGGTGCCGAAGGTCGCGATCTGGCTCACCGCGTCGGCGCCGTAGGCGCGCTTCACGTACTCGATCGTGCGGTCGCGGTTGTACTGGCAGAAGTCCACGTCGAAGTCGGGCATCGAGACGCGTTCCGGGTTGAGGAACCGCTCGAAGAGGAGGTCGAAGTGCAGGGGATCGAGGTCCGTGATGCCGAGCGAATAGGCAACGAGCGAGCCCGCGCCCGAGCCGCGGCCCGGCCCCACGGGCACGCCGTTGCGCTTGGACCAGTTGATGAAGTCCTGCACGATGAGGAAGTATCCGGGGAACTTCATCCCCTTGATGATGCCGAGCTCGTACTCAAGGCGCTTGTCGTACGGGGGGCGCTTCTCCTCGAGCACCTTCGGGTCGGGGTAGAGAAATTCGAGACGGCGCTGCAGGCCCTCCTTGGCGAGCTTGTCGATGTAGTCGTCGAGCGACATGCCGTCGGGCGTGGGGAAAAGCGGCAGCTGGGGCTTGGAGAGCACGCCGTCGAGGTTGCAGCGCTTGGCGATCTCGACGGAATTTTCGAGCGCGGCGGGGATGTCCGCAAAGAGCGCGCACATCTCCTCCTCGCTCTTGAAGTACTGCTCCTCGGTGAAGAGCCGTGAGCGGCGCGGGTCGCCGAGGGTGTAGCCCTCGGCGATGGAGCAGCGCACTTCGTGCGCCTCGAAGTCCTCCTTGTTGAGGAACTGAATCGGGTGGGTCGCGACCACGGGCATCTGATGCTCGACCGCGAAGTTCGCGAGCCGGGCGGTGGCGAGCTCGTCCGAAGGCCTTCCGGCGCGCTGAAGCTCAATGTAGAAGCGCCCGGGGAACTGCGCCTTGAGGCGCTCCAAGGCCTCTTTGGCGGGCACCCAACGCTTCGCGAGAAGGAGCTGCCCCAGTTCACCTTGGGCCGCGCCCGAAAGGCCGATCAACCCCTCGGCACCGCCGTCGTCGAACCAGGCCGGGTCCACGAGCCCTCTCTGGGCGTCGTTCTTCGTGAGGAAGGCCCTGGTGAGGATCACGCAGAGCGAGTGGTAGCCCGTGTGGTTCATGCACACGACGCCCATGCGGTAGGGCTTCGCCGGGTCTTTGCGGTTGATGATCCGCAGGTCGCACCCGAGGATCGGCTTGATGCCCGCGGCGAGCGCATGCGTGTAGAAGCGCAGCCCGCCGAAGATGTTCATCAGGTCGCTGATGCCCACCGCAACGCCGCCCGACTGCGCGACGGCGTGGATCATCGGGTCGATGCGGACGATGCCGTCCGTGATCGAATATTCGGAATGGAAGCGCAGATGGATGAAGCGGGGATCGGACGACATGCGGGCGGAGGAGCGCGGCGGGGATTGGGCGGAAGGAAAGGCGCCGGTCCCCGACGGAGGATCGGCGCCGATGAAGGATGATAGAGGAAGAGCGTTCGGTGAGTCTCTGCGTACTCTCCCTCTGCGCGGGAGTGCTACTTCGCCTCGAGGAAGCGCACGACGAGGTGTTCGTCGAAGGCTTGGAACTTCGGCTTCAGGGCGGCCGAGACCAGCGTCTCCTTCAGGTCGTCGCGCAGGAGTACGGCGTGAATTTCGGGGTGCGCCGTGAGAAAGGCTTCGGCCTTTTCAAAGCCCATCGCGAAGAGCGCCGTGCACAGTGCGTCGGCGCGTGCGCCGTCGCGGTCCACGATGGTGACGGAGGCGAGGTCGGTCTCGACGGGGCGTCCCGTGGTCGGGCTTAGGATGTGGCCGTAGCGATGGCCGTTCTTCTCGAAGTTGCGCTCGTAGGCGCCCGAGGTGATCACGCTTTCGTCTGCGGCCGAGAGGACGGCGAAGTAGTCGCCGCGCGTCTTGTCGGGGCTCTGCAGTCCGATGCGCCAGGGTTGGCCCGGGAATTTTTCGCCGAGGGCGACCACGTTGCCGCCGAGGTCGAGCAGCGCATGGCGGGCGCCTTCGGCCGAGAGCTTCTCGACGAGCTTCTGTCCGATGTAGCCCTTGGCGATGCCGCCCATGTCGACGTTCTGCCCCGGGGCGATCCGCATATACCACTGCCCCTTCTTTTCGGTGATCTTTACGTGGCGGTGGTCCACGAGGGCGATGGCCTTTTTGATCTCGGCCTCGTCGGGCACCTTGTCGCCTCCGAAGCCGATTTTCCAGAGGTTCACGAGCGGCCCGATCATCGGCTCGAAGGCGCTCCCCGTGAGGTCCGCGATTTCGAAGGCCGTACTGGACATTTCGGCGATCTCGGGCGTCACGGGAACCCACTCGCCCGCACGGCGGTTGACTTCGTTCAGGGGCGTCGCCTTGTGCACGCTCATCATGTCGTCGAAGCGGACGACCTCGGATTCAACGAGCTCGGCGAAGCGCTTCGTCTCCTCCTGCGTGCTGCCGAAGACCTTTGCCTTCACGAGCGTGCCCATGTGGAAGGTGGCCGTGTCGAGCTCGTATTCGACGGCTTCGGGCTGCCCGGCCGCCGCTGCGGGCGCGGCGGGCTCCGCGGCGGCGGGAAGACCGGCGGCAAGAAGAAGAGCAAGAGCGGAGGAGAGAAGAAGGGGCTTCAGAGTGGCGATGCGCATGATGGAGCAGGGGCGGCGCGGTTCAATGAGGGGCTCCCGGGTGCGGGGAAGGTCTCAAAACAAAAAGGGGGAAGGCGCAGAAACTGCGTTTCCCCCTTTGCGGATCTTCTGCGAACCGGCCCGAAGACCGGATCTCAGCTCAAAGCCGGATTACTTGGCCTTGGAGAGCGCGTCCTTGACGGCGGCCTTGATGCCCTCGGAGGAGAGCGTGGCGCCGCCGACGGAGTCAACACCCTCGACGCCGTTCTTCTTGACGATTTCCGGGATCATCTGCTCGATCGGAGCGGCGATGATCATTTCGGTTTCGCCGTGCTTGAGGACCTTGACGTTGGAGATCTTGCCGCCGGCAACATCAACCTGGACGGTGATCACGGATTCACGGCCCTTGCCTTCGCCCGTGTAGGAGCCGTCCTTGTAGGTGGCGGCCTGAGCGCCGACGGCGAGGAGAGCGGCGGCGGCGGCGACGATGATCTTCTTCATGATTGCAGTTTCCTTCCAAAAAAATGCGCATGAACCAAAGGGCGGCGGGACGTTCGTTCGTCCGGAGGGCCGTCCGGAGGTTGGAATGTTGTACGCCGAGGCGGGGTAATCCCGTATCTCAAGCGACGGCTCATGATATCACAGAGAATTTGGGCGTTCGGGAGAAGCCTCCCCATTTGGAGAGACTCCTCTTGGCGTAGTCCGAACGGCCAAAACGATTCTCTACGGGCTCACTTGCCCCAGGAGTCGCGCAGCCCCACGGAGAGGTTGAAGACGGGGTGCTCGGGCGCGTGGTCCTTGCGGTCGGCGACGAAGTACCCGCAGCGCTCGAACTGGAACTTCTCGTCGGGCGCGGCGGCGGCCGCGGCCGGTTCGACGAAGCTCGAGAGCACGACCTTGGAGTTGGGGGTGAGGCGGTCGAGGTAGCTCCCTTCGCCCGCCTCCGGGTTCGGGACGTTGAAGAGCCGGTCGTAGACGCGCACTTCGGCGGGCACGGCCGTCGCGGCGTCGAGCCAGTGGATCGTCGCCTTCGTCTTCACGGCGAGCGACCCCTCGGTGCCGGACTTCGTCTCGGGGAGGTAGTTCGCGTGCACGACGGTGACGCGCCCGTCGGCGTCCTTCTCAAAGCCCGTGGGCACGATCACGTAGCCGTAGCGCAGGCGCACGGGCTTCGCGGGCGAGCCGTCGGCGGGGACCGTGAGGCGGCGGAAGCCCTTCGGGGGCACTTCGGCGAAGTCGCTCTCCTCGATCCAGAGTTCGCGCGAGAAGGTGATCTCGCGCTGGCCGAGCTCGGGCTTCTGCGGGTGATTCTCGGCGACGAGCGTTTCGGACCGCCCTTCGGGGTAGTTGTCGATCACGAGCTTCAGGGGGCGGAGCACCGCGGAGCGGCGCAGCGCGCGCGCCTCAAGGTCCTCGCGCAGGCACTGCTCGAGGACCGCGTAGTCGATCCAGCCGCCCGAAACCTTCGAGACGCCGCAGCGTTCGGCGAACTTCTGCAGGCTCTCGGGCGTGTAGCCGCGGCGGCGCAGACCGACGATCGTCGGCATGCGCGGGTCGTCCCAGCCGTCCACGCGCTTTTCGGTGACGAGTTGGATGAGCTTGCGCTTGCTCACCACGACGTAGGTGAGGTTGAGGCGGTTGAACTCGTACTGGTGCGAGAGGAGGAAGAAGTTCTTCCGGACCACCGAGAGCGCGGCCTGCAGGAGCGGCGTGAAGTTCTCGGGGTGCGCGAGGAGCAGCTCGAAGAAGGTCTTCACGGAGGCGTCGTCGAGCGCGGGAACCGCGTCCTGCCAGCCGGCGAAGGTCTCCGCGGCGCGCGCTTCCGGAGCGCTCTGGCCCAACTTTTCGCGGGCGGCGTAGGCCGCGGCGACGAATTCGGCCGCCTTCGGGTGGGCGCCCGCGGCCATTTCGGCGACGAGGCGCTTCGCCTCTTCGAACTGCGGCGTGCGCAGCGCCGGAACGATGCGCTCGAGCGCCCAGTCGTAGAACGCGCGCTGGTCCTCAAACTCGAGCGTGCAGATCGAGTGCGTGATGTTCTCGAGCGAGTCCTCGATCGGATGGGCAAACGTGTACATCGGGTAGATGCACCACTTCGTGCCCGTCGCATGGTGCTCGGCGAAGCGGATGCGGTAGATCGCCGGGTCGCGCAGGTTGATGTTGGGGCTCGCCATGTCGATCTTGGCGCGCAGCACCATGGAGCCTTCGGCGTGTTTGCCCTCGCGCATCTCGCGGAAGATGCGCAGGTTCTCTTCGACCGGACGGTCGCGGTAGGGTGAATTCCGGCCCGGCTCGGTGAGCGTGCCGCGGTTGTCGCGCATTTCGTCGGCCGTCTGCTCGTCCACGTAGGCGTAGCCCGTCTTGATCAGATGCTCGGCGAAGGCGTACATGTACTCGAAGTACGAGCTCGCGAAGTAGAGGTTCTTCTCCGCGCCGTGCTCCCAGGTGAAGCCGAGCCATTTGACGCTGTCGAGAATGCCGTCGACGTACTCCTGATCCTCCTTCACCGGATTCGTGTCGTCAAAGCGCATGTGGCAGCGTCCGCCGTAGTCGCGGGCGAGCCCGAAGTTGAGGCAGATGCTCTTCGCGTGGCCGATGTGGAGGTAGCCGTTCGGTTCGGGCGGAAAGCGCGTGCGGATCTTGGCCGGGTCGGGCACGCCCTTTTCGAGCTGCTCGGAATACGGGGCCGGATGCCCGCACCAGAAGCGGGGCTGATTGGCGCCTTCGGCGAGGTCTTCTTCAATGATGTTGCGGATGAAGTTGGTCGCGCGCCCGGCCTGGGCTTCCGTGTTGTCCGTCATCGCGTGTGTGATCCAGGGAAAGATTGATGGGGCGCGGCGGCAGGCGCCGCGCCCTCAGGGAAAAGTGTTCTGAAAACCTTTGATTTTAGCGCCGCAGCGCGTCTCTACCGCGGCTTTGCGGCGGATTCCTCCGCATTGGGGCGTGGCAGGAGACGGATCAGGGCCGACGTGTCGAGCCGGCCGTCGCCCGCGGCCGAAAGCCGGTCGTAGCGTTCGGCGACGGCGCGCGTGACCGGAAGCTCCGAGCCGTTGCGCCCGGCTTCGGCGAGCGCGAACCCGAGGTCCTTGCGCATCCAGTCGAGCGCGAACCCGAAGTCGAACTTCTCTTCGACCATCGTGCGGCCGCGGTTCACCATCTGCCAGGAGGAGGCCGCGCCCCCCGAGAGGGCGTCGAGGAGCTTCTCCATGTCGAGTCCGGCGTTCATGCCGAAGGCGAGCCCTTCGGCGAGTCCCTCGACGCACCCGGCGATGCAGATCTGGTTCACCATCTTCGCGAGCTGCCCCGAGCCCGCGGCGCCGAAATGGGTCACCTTGGCGCTGTAGGCTTCAAGCACCGGAAGAACGGCTTCAAGCACGGCGGCGTCGCCGCCCGCAAAGACCGTGAGGCAGCCCTTCTCCGCGCCCGCCTGACCGCCCGACACGGGCGCGTCGAGCCATCCGAAGCCACGTTGCTGCGCCTCGGCTGCGAGCTCGCGCTCCACGAGCGCGCTCGCCGTGGTGTGGTCCACGAAGACCGTGCCCGCCTTCATGCCGGCGAAGGCGCCGTCAGGCCCGAGGACGACGCTGCGCAGATCGTCGTCGTTGCCGACGCAGGCGAAGACGACGTCGGCCCCTGCGGCGGCTTCGCGCGGCGTCGGCGCGGCGGCGCCGCCCGTTTCCTTCACCCACCGCGCGGCCTTTTCCGCCGTGCGGTTGTAGACCGTGACGGCGTAGCCCGCGCGGACGAGATGGCCCGCCATCGGATAGCCCATGACGCCGAGCCCGATGAAGGCGGCGCGGCGGGGCGTGGTGTTGTGCTGAGGCATGAGGAGTCTCCTCGAGGGAAAAAGGAAAACGGCGCCGGCCTCTTGAAGAAGAACCGGCGCCGGAGAGGCGGAATCAGGTGTCTTTAGCGGACGCCCGTCTTTTCAAACGAAGCCTCGGCGGTCTTCACGACCTTGCGCGCCAGGGCCGCCGTCGGGTCGATCACGACCACGTGGGCGCCGGCCACTTCAAAGTCGTCGGATTCGTCGAGGATGAGCGGGAGCTCCGTGCAGCCGAGAATGAGGCAGTTGCAGCCGTGCTCGCGAACGAGCTCTTCGGCGCCCGCGAGGAGATCCTCGCGGCACACACCGTCGGTGAAGCCCGCCTTGGCGCCCTTGGGGCCGTAGATCGCCGCCATGACGCGCTCCTGATTTTCGGCGCCCGGCGTGAACATCGGCAGCCCCATCGCCTCGGCCTTCTTGCCGTAGATCCCGGTCTGGACCGTGCCCGTCGTGGCGAGAAGCCCAATGCGCGCCTTGTCGCCCAGCTTCGCCTTGATCTCGTCGAGCGCGGCCTGCTGCATGTTGATGAACGGAATGCGGATGAAGCGCTCGAGGTAGGGCAGGAACGCGTGCGCGGTGTTGCAGGGCACGATGAGCGCGTCGCAGTCGTCCTCTTCGAGGCGCTTGGCGCAGTTGAAGAGCGCGAGCGTCGGGTCTTCGCCGCCCTTGAGGAGGCAGGCCGTGCGGTCGGGAATCTGCGGGTTCTGCTCAACGACGAGCTTGATGTGCTCCTGGTCGATCTTGGCGGGGGTCGCCTTCACGATCTTGTCGTAGAGGTCGACGGTCGCCGCCGGCCCGAGGCCGCCGATCATGCCGACCTTGAAGGGCTTCGGGCGCTTCACGGGCGTCTTCAGAACCGCGATGTCCGCCGCGTCCTTGAGAATGTCCTCGACGGGAAGGCCTTCGAGGCGGAGCTCTTCGGCAAAGCGCGCCATCTGCGTGCAGTTCGGGATGAGAAGCTCCGCTCCTTCGGCGACGAGCTTCTCGCCCGCCTTGAGGAGGAGCTCATTGAATTCCGGCGTGAGGCCGTACTTCCTCAGGCCTTCGCAGGGGTTCTGCACCTTGGCGAAGACCGCCAGAAGCGCTTCGTCGGGGTGGATCACCTCGAGCGCATCGTCGAAGAGCTTCTCATAGAACTCGACGGGAAGCGCCTTGCCGAGAAGGCCGATTTTCTTCACCGCGCCCGTCTTCACCTTCGCGACGAGGGCTTCAAAGAGGGAGACCACGGGGATCTGCACCTCCTGCTGCACCTCGGCGAGGAAGGGCATGCTCTTGATGTCGGGGAGCACCGCCGCGTCGCATCCCGCGCGCTCGAGCTCGCGCACCGCGAGGAACGCCGTGATCTTGCGGTCGCCCAACGCAATGCGGTCCGTGGGCGCCTCGAGCGGCAGCTCGACGGCGGACTCCACCACTTCGACCTGTTGGTCGGAGTCCGAAGCCGCGCCGATCACCCAGGACTTCGCCTTCAGAGCGGGCAGCGGATTGATGCCGCAGGCGATGCCGATTTTCTTTTGTGCCATGTGTTTTCTCCTCAACGGCTGGTCCGGCCGTATTTCTCCAATTTAGCGCAACTATTCGGCTGCGGACCCAAGGTATTCCCCCCAGTCGTAGAGCGCGCCCAGGATTTCCTGATGCGCCTCGTCCTCATACCGGGGCGAGGCCTGCAGGGCGTCAATTTCGTCGAAGTACTTCTGGAGCGTGATCGCCCGGTCGGCGCCTTCGATCAGCCGCGAGCGGCAGAACGCCCGCCAGTGCTGCGCCTCTTCCTCCGAGAGCGTTTCGGGCCAGTTGCGCGCGCGGTAGCGCAGCAGCAGCTCGGCGAACTGCGGGTCGTCGAAATGGATCTCCCCCGACGCTGCGGCAGCCTTGAGCTGCTCAGGGCTGCTCGCCCGGATCCGCGCGAAGGCGAGCTTGTCGTTTCTCGAAGGGAAGCCCTGGTAGAGCGAGGCGTCGGGGTTGGTCACGGGAGCGGCGTCTTCGTTGGCAAATCGATCGGAGAGGACGTCCGCGAGCGCGGGCGCCACCAACGGGGCGAGCTCCTGGAACTTCCGGATGTTTTCCGCCGCGACCGCGAGGTCGATGCCGTAGCGCGCGGCGCGCTCGGGCGAAAGCACCCGCAGGTTCGCGCAGACGAAGGGCGAGGCGTTCGCCTTCAGTTTGCGGATCGGGAGCGCCTCCGGGTCCGTGTGGGGAAGCTTGATGCGGCGGCGGAGCTCTTCAAAGGAGAGCGTGCGCAGAAGGGTCGGATCCGCAGTGAGGTCCCACATCCAGCAGTCGTGCTTCTCCTGGTGGAGGCAGGCGACGATGCCCGTGCAGCCGCGCGCGACGCCGAAGCGCGGCGTCACCCAGACGACGGGCTTGCGGTCGGCCAACGCCTCGTGCACCTTCTGCGTCGTGCGGTTCTCAAGCGCCCACTGCCAGAGGCGCGGCTCCTTCTCCACCAGCAGGCGAGCGAGCCCGATCGTCGCATGGACGTCCGAGAGCGCGTCGTGGGCGTGGTCGTGCCCGACGCCGTTCGCCTTGGTGAGGAATTCGAGCTTGAAGCAGACGCCCGAGCGCCCCCTGGCCTTCGGGTAGACGTCGACCAGGTCCTGCCACTGCGGCCAGACGATGCCGTCGCCCCGGAGCGCCCAGGCGGCGCAGACGAGGGGGAAGAGATCCCAACGCGAGCATCCCTGCTGCCAGCTGTGCGTGTAGGGATCGAGGAAGTTGCGCCAGAAGAGGAAGCGGTTCACCTCGTCGTCGAACCCGAGCGTGTTGTAGCCGATGCTGATGGTGCCGGGCGTGTTGAGCCGCTCGAACACCCGCTGCGAGAATTCGGCCTCGTTGAGCCCCTTTTCCGCGCAAAGCTGTGGCGTGATGCCGGTGAGAAGAGCGCTTTCCGGGCTCGGGAGCTGGTCCATGGGCGGACGGCAGTAGAAGACTTCGCCTTCACCGGCAGGCGTGAGGTCCAGATTCGTGCGCCGCCCCGCGAACTGCGCAGGGCGGTCCCGGCGGGGATTGACGCCGAAGGTTTCGTAGTCGTACCAGTAGAAGGTTTGGGGGGCGCCGCGCCCTGTCTGCTCAGCCATGGTGTCTTTCGTCCTTTCTTCTTTTCGTTTCTCTGGTCTCTCGGGGGGGCACTACGCGATGATCACGTCCCACTCCTCTTGCGGGTAGGCGCTCTCGACTTCGAGCAGGATGGGCTTTTCAATCGACTGCTGCAGGAGTTCAAGCGCCTGCGATTCCTCTTCGAGCAGAAGATCGATCACGGTCTGGCTCGCCAGGATGCGGAACTCCTTCATCGTGCGGTACTGCTTGGCGAGCCGCACGATCTCGCGCAGGATGTCGTAGCAGACCGTGCGGGCGGTCTTGATCTCGCCTCTTCCGCCGCAGATCGGGCACGTTTCGCAGAGCACGTGCGCGAGTGACTCGCGGGTGCGCTTGCGCGTCATCGCGACGAGGCCGAGTTCGTTGAAGTTCGAGACCGTCATCTTCGTGCGGTCACGCGCGACTTCGCGGCGCAGCTCCGAGAGCACCGCCTCGCGGTGCGCGTCCTTCGCCATGTCGATGAAGTCCACGATGATGATGCCGCCGAGATTCCTCAGCCGCAGCTGCCGCGCGATCACCTGCGCCGCCTCGAGGTTCGTCTTGAAGATGGTGTCGCTGAAGTCGCGCTTGCCCACGTAGGCGCCCGTATTGACGTCGATCGTGGACATCGCCTCCGTCTGGTCGAAGACGAGGTAGCCGCCGCTCTTCAAGTCGACGCGGCGCGCGAGCGCCTTCTCGATCTCCTGCTCGATGCCGTAGTGCTCGAAGAGCGGCGCGTCGCCCGTATAGTGCTTGAGCCGTCCGGCGGCTGCCGGCACGAACTGTTCGGCGAAGCGCCGCAGGGCGGTGCAGGCCTTTTCGTCGTCCACCTCGATCGAGACGGTCTCTTCGTGCACGAGGTCGCGCAGAATCCGCTGTGCGAGCGTGAGGTCCTCGTAGAGGAGCGCCGGCCCCTTCGCTTCCTGCGCGGCCTTGCGGATGCCCTGCCAGAGCTGTGAGAGGTACGTCATGTCGGCGCGGAACTCCGCTTCGGTCGCGCCCTCTTCGGCGCTCGTGCGGATGATGTAGCCGCCCTTTTCTTCAGGAGGACGGAGCGCCGTCACCTCGGCGCGCAGCCGCTCGCGGAGCGCTTCGTCGTCGATTTTCTGCGACACGCCGACGTGGTTGTCGTTCGGAAGGTAGACGAGCTTTCTGCCGGCGAGCGAAATCGTCGTCGTGAGGCGCGCACCCTTCGTGCCGATCGGGTCCTTCGCCACCTGCACCATCAGACGCTGCCCTTCGTGGAGCATCGTCTCGATGGGCTTCAAGGCGCCGGACTCCGTGCGCGCGCCTTCGATCTCCGCAATGTGAAGGAACGCCGTCCGCTCGAGTCCGACGTCGAGGAACGCGCTCTGCATGCCGGGAAGCACGCGGACCACTTGGCCGTAGTAGACGTTGCCGACCAAGCCTCTCGCGTAGGTGCGCTCGATCAGAATGTCCTGCAGAACGCCGTCTTCTAAAATGGCGGCGCGCGCCTCCTCTCTGGAGCTGTTGATGAGTATCTGTTCCACGAACTCACGACGCCCGCCTTCCCGGGGCGCCTCCTCACGAAAAGAAAAAATGCCGCCCCATTGTATAGGGGGCGGCGCTCGCGACAGACGGAATTCGAACGCATGCTCCTCATCACCGGCGGCGCCGGCTTCATCGGCTCGAACTTCATTCTTGATTGGCTCGCTCACCACGACGAACCGGTGACGAATCTCGACGCGCTCACCTACGCGGGAAACCTTGAGAACCTCTCCGATCTGCGCGGCGACGTCCGCCACCGCTTCATCCACGCTAGCGTAGCGGACGCCGAGGCGGTAGCGGACGCCTTCGACCGGGCGCGCCCGCGGGTGGTGATTCACTTCGCCGCCGAGAGCCACGTGGACCGATCCATCTCCGGGCCGAAGATCTTCATTGAGACGAACGTGCTCGGTACGGCGACGATGCTCGACGCCGCGAAGCGCTACTGGGAGTCGCTCCCGCCGAGTGAAAAGTCGGAATTCCGCTTCATCAACATCTCGACCGACGAGGTCTACGGGTTTCTCACGCCCGTCGCGCCGCCCGCCGTCGAAACGACGCCCTTCGACCCGAGCAGTCCCTACTCGGCGAGCAAGGCTGCGGCCGATCAACTCGGCCGCGCCTATGCGCGCACCTACGGGCTGCCCGTCATAACGGTGCGCTCAACGAACAACTACGGCCCGCGGCAGTACTGCGAGAAGCTCACGCCGAGCGTCATACAAAAGGCGCTCGCCCGCGAGCCGATCCCGATCTACGGCTCCGGCCGTCAGATCCGCGACTGGATCCACGTCTCGGACTTCTGCAGGGCGCTCGAACGCATCCTCGAAGGCGGCGCGCCCGGCGAGATCTACAACGTGGGGGCGGAAAACGAACTCGCCAACATCGACTACGTCCGTCGCATCTGCGGCATCCTTGACGAACTCGCTCCTCATCCGGACGGCTCCTACGCGGACCTCATCCGCCACGTCGCGGACCGCCCCGGACACGACGTGCGCTATGGGCTCAATCCGGAGAAGTTGAGGCGCACGCTGGGGTGGAAGCCGAAGATTCACTTCTACACGGGCCTCAGGGATACCGTCGACTGGTACCTCGGCGGGGTGAAGGAGGTCATTTGAAAATGAAGACCTCCTTTTTCGAGCAAAGACGACGACGAAGCGAGTTCTGTAGCCTCATGAAATAGCGACGTGGAGAAAGGCGCGCCCATGTCGACGATGTGTGGGGCTTCTTGCCGCGGTTCAACTGGATGGTTGAATCGAATCCGACGGGCAACGCCAGGACGGGGTTGAGTTTCCATACCGGATGTTTTTTCGCCCAGGAAGACATCGAGCCAAACAAGAATTCATCCACCGGCATGCCCAATTTTCGACTGGCTGCGAGGGCATCAAGGGCACACTTTTTCGTAATAAAGTAGGCAAGGGTGCCAATCGGGGAGGGCTTGTAGGGATGCATGAGCTTCCTCCCGTGCATGACGGAGTACTCATGTTTGGCAACCTTCATGGTGCAGTTGTCGAAGAAGTTGAAGGGCTGCACCAACTCCAGATCCTTCGGGATCCATGAGGCATCGCGGAAAAAGTCTGCGGCTTCCGGGGAGATCTGAATGTCGTCTTCAATGATGAGCGCCCAGGATTCCTTTGACTTCGCCAGAAGCTCCCAACATTTGATATGGGAAAGGTAGCAGCCGACTTCTCCGGGGGACAGAAGTCTCGGGAACTCCCATTTGTCCTTAAGCGGCATCTGAATATTCCGGAGTGTTTCGGTGCTCAGTTGCCGCCCGTCGACGCCTGAGATGCGGGTGATGGGGAGATTCAGTTGGTCAAATTGATTTCTTACGGATTCCCAACGCTCGGGAGACCGGTCGAGATTGATGACGAGGCGAAGCATGGAGGATGCGGATTGATTGTTGTCGGTCGGTGATTTTTCAGGGAGCCGAATGCTGCGTCTTCTCGGAAAGTTCAATTTCCCCCTTGCGGGCGGATGACTTCTGAAAGACCCGTACGGAGAGGAAGACGCCGATCAGGAGAAGCGTCATGCCGGTGCTCATCAGGGGCGTAGGCAGGGCGTGCCGCATGATGTGGGCGTAGATCACGGCGAAGATCGTCTCAAAGATGATCATCTGACCACCCAGTGCAGGCGTCAAGCGCTGGCTCATGGCGTTCCAGAAGCAGATGGCCAACCATGAGCAGATGAGGCCGAGGATGAGGGTGCCGATGAGGAAGTGTTCCGGCGTTGGGGCAAACACGGCCTCAACGGAAGGCGCGGCGGCGATCCACCAGACCAGGCCGAAAGCGGCGGCAGGGAGCGCGGCCGCACCCTGCGCGGCCGTCCAGAAGGTGGCCGAGAGCTGGCCGCGGTGGTGGATCAGCCATTCGGCATTGCTGATCGGGTACCAGGTCCAGACGATGAGGGAGAGGAAGGCAAAGAAGACGCCGAGCCAGAAGCCAGAAGGTGGTTCATCGGAACTCGCGAGAAAGTAGGAGAACTCCGTCCAGTTGAGACAGACCATACCGAGCGCAACCAAGGTCAGCGGAAAGGCGAGCCTGCGCCAGGCCACGGCCTGGCCGTGGCGGCGCGCACGGAGGTTCGCCACCACCGCCACGCAGATCGGAATCATCGCCGTGAAGGCGCCGGCGATCGGCGCGCCCGACAACTGTACGGCAGACGCGAGAAGCCAGTAGAAGAAGAGGTTTCCGACGACGCCGAGCGCCAGAGCGTTTCCCCAGTCGCTCCGCGTCATTTTTCTGAGCGACTCTCGCTGAAAGCAGAGAAGCACTGCCGAAAAGGCGCCGAAGATCGTGTAGCGGGCAAGCGCGATCAGCATGGGGTCGTAGGCGGAGAGCCACAAGGGGATCATGTAGACCAACCCCCAAAGGGCGCAGGCGAAAACGCCGAACATCAGACCAACGAACACGACTGCCTCTAGATGGAACTTCGGGTGGAAACTGGCGCGGGAGGAAAGCGCTATCGGCCGCGCGCGGCTGCATTGGGAACGCAATGAAAACCGGCTGAGACGTCGGAGCAAGCCTTTCAAAGGCTTTTGCCGGACTGGCGCCCCTCCTCAAGGATCTCTCCCTGAGGCTAGCAAAGCTCGCCTGTGTCTGGCAGCGGGTAAACGAAGGGCCGCCCGAAATCGGATCGGGCGGCCCGTTTGGGGTCAGGAAGATCGGCGCTTACTTCGCGGCCTTGGCAGCGCGCTCAGCAAAGATCTTTTCCCAACGTTTCGTCTGCGCGAGAACCTGATTGGGGGCGGTGCCGCCAAGATGGTTGCGGGCGTTGACGGAGCCTTCGAGCGAAAGCACCTTGTAGACGTCGCCTTCGATCTTGTCGCAGAAGCCCTGAAGAACTTCAAGCGGGAGCTCTTCGAGGCCGCACTTGCGCTCAGCGGCGGCGCGGACCGTCTGACCCACGATGTCGTGGGCGGTGCGGAAGGGAACGCCGTGGCGGACGAGGTAGTCGGCAAGGTCGGTGGCGGTGGGGAAGCCCATCTGCGCGGCCTGATGCATGGCATCGGTCTGCGGTTCGACGCCGGCCATCATGTCGCAGAAGGCGCGCAGCGTGTCCTTGACGGTGTCGATGGCGTCGAAGACCGGTTCCTTGTCTTCCTGGAAGTCCTTGTTGTAGGCGAGCGGCGTGCCCTTCATGAGCGTGAGCATCGACATCAAGTCGCCGAAGACGCGGCCGGACTTGCCGCGGGCCGTTTCCGGAACGTCCGGATTCTTCTTCTGCGGCATGATGGACGAACCCGTCGTGAAGCGGTCCGGCAGCTTGATGAAGCCAAAGCGCTGGCTCATCCAGATCACGAGCTCCTCGGAGAGGCGGGAGATGTGCATCATGATGAGCGAAGCGGCGGCGCAGAACTCGATCGCGAAGTCGCGGTCGGAAACGCCGTCGAGCGAGTTCTGGGAAACGGCCTCGAAGCCGAGGAGCTGAGCCGTGTATTCGCGGTCGATCGGGTAGGTCGTGCCGGCAAGGGCCGCGGAGCCGAGGGGCGAGACATTGACGCGGTGGCGCAGGTCAAGCAGGCGAGCGCGGTCGCGCTCGAGCATCTCGACGTAGGCGAGCATGTGGTGGCCGAAGGTCACGGGCTGGGCGACCTGCATGTGCGTGAAGCCCGGCATGATGACGTTATAGTTCTTTTCGGCCTGGGCGACGAGCACTTCCTGAAGGTGCTCGACGCGCTTGATGATCTCGTCCACTTCGCCGCGCAGGTAGAGGCGGATGTCGGTCGCGACCTGGTCGTTGCGCGAGCGGCCCGTGTGCAGACGCTTCCCGGCGTCGCCGATCAGAGCGGTGAGGCGCGCCTCGATGTTGAGGTGCACGTCCTCAAGCTCAAGCTGCCACTCAAACTTGCCGGACTGGATCTCTTCGCGGATCTGGGCCATGCCGCGCTTGATGTCCTCGAGGTCCTTCTGCGTGATCACGCCGACCTTGGCGAGCATGGTGGCGTGGGCGACGGAGCCGTCGATGTCGACGAGCGCCATGCGCTTGTCGAAGTCCACGCTGGCGGTGTAGCGCAGCACGAAGGCGTCGACGGGTTCGGAGAAGCGGCCGGACCAGGCCTTCTTCTTGGCATGCAGGGGATCGTTGGAGTTGTCTTGAGCTTCGCTCATGGAAAGCCTCTTCTTTGGGAAGACTATGGAGAGACGTGATTTTAAGGGGGCCGCGGCGGCGGCGGGGGAAAATTTGCCCCGCTCCGGACCCACCCCATATAATCCACAGACTTCGGGGTGTAGCGCAGTCCGGTAGCGCGCTTGCTTTGGGAGCAAGATGTCGCGAGTTCAAATCTCGCCACCCCGACCATCGTCGTCCATCCCCATCCCAGTCCGCCCGTAGCTCAGTTGGATAGAGCATCTGCCTTCTAAGCAGAGGGTCGTGAGTTCGAGCCTCGCCGGGCGGACCAATGTCACATATCCAATAAGACTTCGGTTAGTAAAAGTTTCCCACACAGGGCTGACGCACGGCGAAGTGGTCACTTCGTCGAACGATAGATCTCCACCAA
>NZ_DAVZJY010000003.1:0-43448 GCF_052272535.1 Sutterella sp.
AGGCTAGTCAATAAAGGCTCTTTCAAGCCTCTGCCTTTAGGCAGGGGTTATTGACGTTGCTGAAACCTCTGCTTGGCGGCGCCTTCGGCGCCGCGGTTTGGCCCGACAATCCTATGCCCGGCGGACTACTTCTGGATGCTGAAGGCGCTCACGCCGAGCGTCTGGCCGACGGAGCGGGCCGCCTCGGCCGCGCGGTCGCGGGTCAGGCCGCCGCCGGCGACGACGCGCCAGAGCGCGCCGTCGCGCACGATGCGCACCGTATGCGCGTCGCCCGCCGCTTCAAGCACCGCCTGCGCATGCGCGGCGTAGCTCCTCGCGTTCGCCTCCTGCGAGAAGGAGCCGATCTGCACGCCCCAGCCCGCCTGCGGAGCGCTGATGCCCGCATTGGCCGCGGGAGCGGTCCACGTGGGTGCCGTGACCGGGGTCGAGTTCTTGCCCGTTCGCCACGACCCGGAGCGGATCTCATCCCAGGTGAGGCGCGAGACCTCCACCCGGGCGGTGCCGGCGCTCGAGTAGCCGAGCGTCTTCGCGGCCGCGTAGGAGAGGTCGATGATGCGGTTGTGCAGGAAGGGGCCGCGGTCGTTGACGCGCACGATGATCGAGCGGCCGTTCTCGAGGTTCGTCACGCGCGCGTACGAGGGCAGCGGCATCGTCGGATGCGCCGCCGTCGCCTTGTACATGTCGTAGATCTCGCCCGTCGAGGTCTTGTTGCCGTGGAACTGCTTGCCGTACCAGGAGGCGGTGCCGCGCTCGCGCAGCGGCGAGTCCGTGGTGATCGGCGTGTAGCGCGATCCGAGCACCGTGTAGGGCTTGTTCGCCGCCGTGCGGAAGGGCTCCACCCGCGGTTCGGCGCTTTGTGCTCCCGAGCCGGTGAGGACGGCGGGCGGCCCGTCGTTGCCGTAGTAGCGCGAGCCGGTGGAGCATCCAGAAAGAACAAGTGCGAGCGCCGCTCCGGCGATGGCGGTCTGAAGAATGAGTTTGCTGCGCCGCATGGTCCGGCCGCCTCCTAGTCTTTGGATTCCGCGGAGATGGAGAGCAGGATGCCCGTGCAGATGCCGAGAATCAGCAGCGCCGTGCCGCCGTAGCTCATGAAGGGCAGAGGCACGCCCACCACGGGCAGGATGCCGCTCACCATTCCGATGTTGACGAAGGTGTAGGTGAAGAAGATCACGCCGATCGCGCCCGCGAGGAGCCGTGCGTAGCGCGTCGGCGCGTACGCGGCGATGTAGAAGCTCCGGGCGACGAGCGCGAGGTACGTCGCGATCAGGAGCGCCGCGCCGACGAAGCCGAACTCCTCGCCGAAGACGGCGAAGATGAAGTCCGACGTGCGCTCGGGGATGAAGTCGAGGTGCGCCTGCGTGCCCTCCATCCACCCCTTGCCCGTGAGGCCGCCCGAGCCGATGGCGATGAGCGCCTGCAGGATGTGGAAGCCCTTGCCGAGCGGGTCGAGCGTCGGGTCGAGGAGCGTCATGATCCGCTCGCGCTGGTAGTCGTGCATGAGCGTCCAGATGAGCGGCAGCGAGAGGACGAGCAGGCACGCGCAGGCCACGACGAGCTTCATGCTCACGCCGGCGAAGAAGATCACCGAGAGCCCGGCGATGGTGACGAGCACCGACGTGCCGAGGTCGGGCTGCTTGAGAATGAAGGCGACCGGAAGGGCGAGCAGGGCGAGCGCGGCGAAGTGGTCCCACCAGGTGACGGCGTCGCCGCGCTTCCAGTAGTACCAGGCGAGCATCATCGGCACGGCGAGCTTCATGAGCTCCGAGGGCTGGATGCGCACGCCGACGTTGAGCCAGCGGGTCGCCCCCTTGACCGTGACGCCGACGACGGCCGTCGCGAGAAGCAGCAGGCACCCGATGATGAAGCACGGCAGCGAAATCCGCTCGATCCACTTCATCGGCACGAGCGAGACGGCGAACATGGCGGCGGCGGCGACGACGATGTTGCGGATCTGGTCCTCGATGCGCCAAGGGAAGGAGTAGCCCGCCGAGAAGAGCGTGATGAAGCCCGCCGTGACGAGGCACATCACGATGGCGAGCAGCATGATGTCGAAGCGCATGACGCGCGAAAGGAGCCACCGGCCCGAGAGCGCTCCGAGGCGTTCAAATTCGTTCTTCATCGCGGGTCACCTTGCGGAGGCGGAGCGCTTGGGCTCCTGCTTGGGCTTGACGAGCGGCACGCCCTTCGGGGGCGGCAGGCCGAGCGTGTTCTCTCCCGTGAGCCAGTAGTCCATCATCGTGCGCGCCACGGGCGCCGCGGCCCGCGCGCCGAAGCCGCCGTTCTCAACCAGGACGGCGAGGGCGATGCGCGGGTTCTTCGCGGGCGCAAAGGCGATGAAGAGCGCGTGGTCATGGTGCTGGCGCGCGACCTTCTTCTCGTCGTACTTCGCGTCCTGGGCGATGCTCACGACCTGCGCGGTGCCGGTCTTCCCGGCGGCGCTGTAGGGCGCGCCCTGGAAGACGGTGCGCGCCGTGCCGATGCGCGTCACGTCCTCCATGCCGGCGATCACGACGTCGATGTTGGCGGGCTTGAGCGGAATCCGTCCCTCGGGCTCCGCGTCGATCCGGCGCTCCTCGCCCGTCATCGGATCCTCGACGGAGGCGACGAGGTGCGGCGTCATGACGACGCCGCGGTTGGCGAGCGTCGCCGTGGCGTGGGCGAGCTGCAGCAGCGTGAAGGCGTTGTAGCCCTGGCCGATGCCGAGAGAAGGCGTGTCGCCGAGGTACCAGGGCTCCTTGATGCGCCGCTCCTTCCATTCGCGGTTGGGCAGGTTGCCCTGCTGTTCGCCCACGAGGTCGATGCCGGTCTTCTGGCCGAACTTCCACTGCCGCATGAAGTCGTAGATGCCGTCCACGCCGATCTGCGTGGCGAGCCAGTAGTAGTAGATGTCGGACGAGATGGCGATCGACCGGCGCAGGTTGAGCAGCCCCTTGGGCGAGCCCGTGACGTCGCGGAACTTGTGGTTGCCCACCTGGAAGACGCCCGTGTCGTTGAGCATGTAGTCGGCCGTCACGGCGCCGCGCTCGAGGCCCGCGAGCGCCATGAAAGGCTTGTAGGTCGAGCCGATCGGGTAGATGCCGCGCATCGCGCGGTTGAGGAGCGGCTTTTCGGGCGACGTGGTGAGGTAGTTCCACGAGTCCGGGTCGATGCCGCCCGGAAAGAGGTTCGGGTCGTAGGTGGGGAGCGACGCGAAGGCGAGCACGCCTCCGGTCTTCGGCTCGATCGCGATCACGGCGCCCGTTCTGCCCTTCATCGCCTCCTCGGCGACCCGCTGCAGGTTCATGTCCACCGTGAGCGTCAGGTTTTTGCCCGGGCGGGCCGGAACGAGGTCGAGCGTGCGCACGGAGCGCCCGCCCGCGGTGATCTCAAGGGTTTCGTGGCCGGGCGTGCCGTGCAGGTCGTTCTCGTAGCTGCGCTCAAGCCCCACCTTGCCGATCTCGCGCTCGCCCTGATAGAGCTCGAGGAGCCCTTCGGCCTCGAGGCGCGACTTGTCGGCGAGCGAGAGCGAGCCGACGTACCCGGTGATGTGGCTGCCGAGCGCCTTCAGGGGGTAGATGCGGTGCTCGCGCTGATTGAGCTCCACGCCCTGGAAGCGCCAGCGCTGACCGGTGAAGACCGCGGCCTCTTCGTCGGTGAGGTCGGTGCGGATCGGAATGCCGTCGTAGCGGTTGAGGTCCTCGCGCAGCCGCCGGAAGCGCCGTCTGTCCGCCGGCGTGATGGTGATGACTGCGCAGAGCCGGTCGATGAGCCGGTCCACCGGCTCGGCCGTCTGGTCGATCGTGATCTCGAGCGACCAGGCGAGGCGGTTGCCCGCGATCAGGGTGCCGTTGCGGTCGAAGATCAGCCCGCGCGAGCCCTGCGTCGTCGTGGTTACCGTGCGGTTCTGCTCGGCGCGCTGCTGATAGGCGTCCTGGCGGATGATCTGCAGCCAGGCGAGGCGTCCGAGGAGGATCGTGAGGCAGAGCACCACCAGGCCGAAGGCGAAGACGAGCCTGCGGCGGAACGGACCGACGTCCTTGTCGGCCTCCTTGAATTCGAGGGATTCGAGCGCCATCGCCTCAGTCTCCGTCGAGGCGGCGGGTCAGAGCGAAACCGCGCGGGATTCGCGCGGCACGAGGAGCTTCGACCAGACGGGCCAGATGAGCGTGCCCGTGAAGCTCGAGAGGAACCACTCCCAGCCCGGCCACAGGCCGTCGAACCAGAGGCGCACGAGCATCACGAGGACCTGCGAGAGCAGGAGGAGCGGCAGCAGGTGCAGGCTCTGCCCGACGAGGTTGAACCAGGCCATGCGGCGCGCGAGCGTCGTCGTGAAGTAGCAGAGCGTGACGAAGGCGAGCGCCTGCTGCCCGAGGACCGATCCGTTGATCACGTCCATCAGGATGCCGCAGCAGAAGGCGACGGTCATGCCGGCGCTCTCGGGCTGGCGCAGGGTCCAGAAGACGATCGTGAGCGCGAGGAAGTTCGGCATCCAGAACCACTGCGCCGTGGAGATGCTGAGCACGAACGCGGCGAGGAACGTGAAGAGCACCCACCAGCCGGACGCGGGGTGCGCGAGGCGCCCGGCGCCGGGTTCCTGCTCGAGCGAGGGGATGGATGAGTCGCCCTTCATCGACGGGACCTCCTTTCAAAACGCGAGGCGGGCGCGGTCTCATCGAGCTCCGCGGCAGGATTGGGATTGGTGAGCACGACCGTGGCGAACTGCACGCTCCCGAGGTCGGCGGCGGGCCGGGCCGTGACGCGCTGATAGGGTTCGCCCGGCTGGTAGCCCGCGCCGAGCACCACCGCGGCGGGAATCTGCTTCGGGAAGAGGTGGTCGAGCCCGGAGGTGACGAGCTCGTCGCCCGCGCGGATGTCGGCCGAGGGGAGCGCGAAGAGCACCGAGAGCTCGTCTTCGCCCGTGCCCGCGAGAATGAAGAAGGCGCCGGTGCGGCGGTTGACGACGGAGATCCTCAGCGTGTGGTCGCTGATGAGCGTCACCTCGGAGAGGCGGTTCACGACGCGCGAGACCTGGCCGAGGACGCCGAAGGGCCCGATCACGGGCATGCCGACGGCGAGGCCTTCGCGCGCGCCGATGTTGAGCTGGATGCGCCGCGAGAACGGATCGGTGATGCGGCCGATCACCTCGGCCGTGGCGACCTTGTCTGCGGTGCGCGGGACGGCGGAGATGAGGCGCCGCAGCGTCTCGTTCTCCTGCTGGAACTCCTCGTAGCGGGCGGCCTTGAGCTGCAGGAGCTGGTTCTCGTGCGAGAGGCGCTGCACCTCCTCGTTGAGGCGCCGCTTGCTCATGAAGTAGCCCTCGGCGCTCCCGACCCACCGCGCGGGCATGCCGATTGCCTCCACCACGGGGGAGGTGAAGCTCACGATGGTGCTCCGTACGCCGTCGAGTGCCTTGAGGCGGCCGTCCACGAGGATGGCCGCCAGGGAGAGCATCAGAAAGAAGAGGAAGCGCGCTCTCGCGGAGACGCCTTGACGAAAGAGCGGCGGCGCACCGTAGGCCATCTGCGGGATCAGCCGACGGCGAAGGCGGTGCGCAGCTTGTCCATGTTCTCGAGCGCGATGCCGCAGCCCTTCACGACGCAGTTGAGGGGCTCTTCGGCGACGTGCACGGGCAGGCCGGTCTCTTCCTTGAGGAGCTGGTCGAGGTCGCGCAGCAGCGCGCCGCCGCCCGTGAGCATCAGGCCGTGCTCGGCGATGTCCGCGCCGAGTTCGGGCGGCGTCTTCTCGAGGGCGTTCTTGACGGCGACCACGATCTGGTTGAGGGGCTCGGAGAGCGCCTCGAGGACTTCGTTCGAGTGCACGGTGAAGGTGCGCGGCACGCCTTCGGCGATGTTGCGGCCCTTCACCTCGATCTCCATCATCTCCGAGCCCGGGAAGGCCGAGCCGATCTTCTTCTTGATCAGCTCCGCGGTCGGCTCGCCGATGAGCATGCCGAAGTTGCGGCGGATGTAGTTGATGATCGCCTGATCGAACTTGTCGCCGCCCACGCGGATCGAGCCCGCGTAGACCATGCCGCCAAGGGAGATGAGGCCCACCTCGGTCGTGCCGCCGCCGATGTCCACCACGAGCGAGCCGGCGGCTTCGTTGACGGGAAGTCCCGCGCCGATCGCGGCGGCCATCGGCTCCTCGATCAGGTAGACCTCGGAGGCGCCGGCGGCGAGGGCGCTCTCCTTGATGGCGCGCCGCTCGACCTGGGTGGAGCCGCACGGCACGCAGATGATGATGCGCGGGCTCGGCGCGAAGAGCCTCGACGGATGCGCCATGCGGATGAACTGCTTGAGCATCTGCTCGGTGACGGTGAAGTCGGCGATCACGCCGTCCTTCATCGGCCGGATGGCGCTGATGTTGCCCGGGACGCGGCCGAGCATCTGCTTGGCCTGCTTGCCCACGGCGTGGATGGTGGTCTTGCCGTTGGGACCGCCTTCCTGGCGGATCGCCACGACGCTCGGCTCGTTGAGGACGATGCCCTTCCCGCGAACGTAGATCAGCGTGTTGGCCGTGCCGAGGTCGATCGCGAGATCGTTGGAGAAGTAGTTACGAAAGAATCCGAACATCGTTTTTTCGCTGTGAAATCGCCCCGCGCGGGCAGGCAGAAGACGGGCGCCCCAAGGCTTTGGAAGGCGCCGCACGCACAAACTACCAATGATAAACTAACTCACCTTCATCAAGGAGTTGCCCGCCCGGCGCCACCGGCGGGCCATGTGTGTTGGGTTGTTACGAGAACCCGCCCGACGGATCCCCTTCCGTCGTCCCCTTGATTTCATTCCTCCAGTTTCCTGAAGACGCCACTATGCCTTTAAGCGCTGGCGACATCCGCCGCATCGCAGATCTCGGCCGCATCGACATTTCTGAAGAGCAGATCAAAGTCATGCAGGACGAGCTCAATGACATTTTCCAGATGATCGAGGAGATCCGCTCCGTCAACACCGACGGCGTCGAGCCGATGCCCAATCCGCACGACGGCGTCGAGCGTCTGCGCGAAGACCTCGTCACCGAAGGCAATCACCGCGCCGAGAACATGAAGAACGCCCCGGAGCAGTCCGAGGGGTACTTCCTCGTGCCGCAGGTGATCGAATAACGCTCTCCGAGAAGAGATACGCCATCATGGAAAATGCATTCGTCTCCGTCGCCGAGCTCTCCCGGCGGCTTATGAACCGCGAGGTGTCCGCCGTCGAGCTCGCCCGCGGCTACCTTGAGCGCATCGAGGCGCACAAGTCCCTCAACGCCTTCCTCGACGTCCGTCCCGAAGAGACCCTGAAGCAGGCCGAGGCCGCCGACCGTCTCATCGCCGAAGGCAAGGCCGGTCCTCTCGCGGGCGTGCCGATCGCCCACAAGGACATCTTCGTCACCAAGGAGTGGGCCTCCACCGCCGCGAGCCGCATGCTCGAGGGCTACATGAGCCCCTTTGACGCCACGGTCGTGCGCCAGCTCAAGGCGGCCGGCATGGTCTGCCTCGGCAAGCTCAACTGCGACGAGTTCGCGATGGGCTCGGGCAATGAGAACTCCGCCTACGGGCGCGTGGGCAACCCCTGGGACGCCAACGCCGTCCCGGGCGGCTCCTCGGGCGGTTCGGCCGCCGCGGTGGCCGCCGGCCTCGCGCCGATCGTCACCGGCACCGACACGGGCGGCTCCATCCGCGAGCCGGCCTCCTTCACGGGCGTCACGGGCATGAAGCCCACCTACGGGCGTCCCTCGCGCCTCGGCATGATCGCCTTCGCCTCGTCGCTCGACACGGCGGGCCTTCTCGCGCACTCGGCCGAGGACTGCGCGCTTGTTCTCGGCTCCATGGTCGGCCACGACCCCTGGGACTCGACGAGCGTGGACATGCCCGCCGAGGACTTCACGCGCGATCTCGAGAAGCCCGTGAAGGGCATGCGCATCGGCGTGCCCCGCTCCTGGATGGGCGAGGGGCTCGACGCCGAAGTGCGCGCCTCGATCGACGCGGCGCTCGACTTTTACCGCCGTGAAGGCGCCGAGATCGTGGACATAGAGCTGCCGATGGCGAAGCTCGGCGTCCCGGTCTACTACGTCGTCGCCTGCGCCGAGGCGAGCACGAACCTCTCGCGCTACGACGGCGTGCGCTACGGCCACCGCGCCGCCGAGTACACCGACATCGAGAGCATGATGAAGCGCTCGCGCGACGAAGGGTTCGGCGCCGAACCGAAGCGCCGCATCATGATCGGCACCTACGTGCTCTCGCACGGCTACTACGACGCCTACTACCTCAAGGCGCAGCGCGTGCGCCGCCTGATCGCCCAGGAGTTCCACGAGACGTTCCGTCGCGTGGACGCGATCGCCTGCCCGGTCTCGACGGGCACGGCCTACGACTTCGGCGCCAACGCCGATCCGGTCTCGGCCTACCTCTCGGACCTCTACACGGTGCCCGCCTCGCTCGCCGGCCTGCCCGGCGTGGCGATGCCCTGCGGCATCCACTCGAACGGCCGTCCGATCGGCCTGCAGCTGCTCGGCGAGCACTTCACGGAAGCGCGCCTCCTGCAGCTCGCCCACGCCTGGCAGCGCGCCACCGACTGGCACCAGCGCCGCCCGGCGGGTTATTGAGAAACCGCGCGATCAGGAAAGGATGCTGTCAAAAATGAAGTGGGAAGTTGTCATCGGTCTTGAGACGCACGTTCAGCTCTCGACCCATTCCAAGATTTTCTCGGGCGCGCCCTGCCATTTCGGCGACGAGCCCAACGTGAACGCCTGCTACGTGGACCTCGCCCTGCCGGGCGCGCTCCCGGTGCTCAACCGCGGTGCGGTCGAGCGCGCGATCCGCTTCGGCCTCGCGATCGGGGCGCGCGTCGCGAACCACTCGGTCTTCGACCGCAAGAACTATTTCTATCCCGACCTTCCGAAGGGCTACCAGATCAGCCAGTTCGAGCTGCCGATCGTGGTGGGCGGCAAGCTCACCTTCGCCGTCGAGCCGAAGAACGGCGAGCCCTACATGAAGACGATCAACCTTACGCGCGCGCACCTAGAGGAGGACGCCGGCAAGTCCGTCCACGGCATCGTGCACGGCCACTCCGGCATCGACCTCAACCGCGCCGGCACGCCGCTCCTTGAGATCGTGACCGAACCGGAGCTGCGCTCGGCTGCGGAGGCCGTGGGCTACGCCCGCGCGCTCCACGCGCTCGTGGTCTGGCTCGGCATGTCCCGCGGCAACATGCAGGAAGGCAACTTCCGCTGCGACGCCAACGTCTCCGTGCGCCCCATGGGCGAGACGAAGTTCGGCACGCGCTGCGAGATCAAGAACCTCAACTCCTTCCGCTTCCTCGAGGAGGCGATCAACTACGAGGTCGAGCGCCAGATCGAGATCATCGAGGGCGGCGGCAAGATCGTGCAGGCGACGCGCCTCTATGACCCCGACAAGGGCGAGACGCGTCTGATGCGCACGAAGGAGGACTCGATGGACTACCGCTACTTCCCGGATCCCGATCTCCTGCCGCTCGAGGTGAGCGACGAGTGGATCGCCCGCGTGAAGAGCGAAATGCCCGAGTTGCCCGATGAAATGCGCGTCCGTCTGATGAAGGACTTCGGCCTCTCCGAGTACGACGCCACCATCCTCACGGGCGGCCGCGACATCGCCGACTACTACGTCGCCGTCGCCGACGGCGTGAAGGACAAGAAGATCGCCGCCAACTGGGTGATGGGCGAAGTCGCCGCCGCGGTCAATCAGACCGAGGGCCTCACCTTCGCCTCCGCGCCCGTCACGCCCGCGCTTCTCGCGAAGCTCATCGGCCGCATCGCCGACGGCACGATCTCCAACAAGGGCGCGCGCGAGGTCTTCACCGCGCTCTGGTCGGGCGAAGGCAAGGACGTGGACGCCGTGATCGAGGCGAAGGGCCTCAAGCAGATCTCCGACGCGGGAGCCCTCGAGGCGATCGTGGACGAGGTGATCACGAAGAACCAGAAGTCCGTCGATGAGTTCAAGGCCGGCAAGGAGAAGGCGCTCAACGCCTTGGTCGGCCAGTGCATGAAGGCGACGAAGGGCAAGGCCAACCCGGGCCAGCTCAACGCGCTGCTGCGCAAGCGCATCGCCGGCTGACGCTCCGCCGTCCGCTGAGGCATGAAGAAGCCCGGGGTCCCTCGAGGGGATTCCCGGGCTTTTTTGCAGGCGGCGCGGGGACGGTTCCACGTGGAACCGTCCCCGCGCAGAAGCCGTCCGGATCAGGCGCCGTAGCGTTCGCGGTAGGCCGCGACCGCCGGGCGGAAGGAGGCGACCGCCTTCGCCTTTTCGGACGGACCGTCCATGAAGGCGAGCAGGTCGTGCAGGTTGATGATCGAGGCGACGTGCAGGCCGAAGGTCTTCTCAACGTCCTGAACGGCGGAGCTCTCCGTGGGGGCGTCGGCCGTGCCGCCGCGCTCCTGGCGGTCCACCGCGATCAGCACGCCCGAGGGAACGGCGCCCGCGGCCTCGATGATCTTCACGGACTCACGCACCGAGGTGCCCGCGGAGATGACGTCGTCGATGATCACGACGCGGCCCTTGAGGGGCGCGCCCACGATCGTGCCGCCTTCGCCGTGGTCCTTCGCCTCCTTGCGGTTGAAGGCCCAGGGCACGTCGCAGCCGAGACGCGCGAGGTTCATCGCCACGCTCGCGGCGAGCGGAATGCCCTTGTAGGCCGGCCCGAAGATCATGTCGAATTCGATGCGGCCCGCGTCGCGCGCCGCCAGAAGCGTCTGCGCGTAGAAGGCGCCGAGGCGGTCGAGCAGGGCGCCGGTGTTGAAGAGGCCGGCGTTGAAGAAGTAGGGCGACAGGCGGCCCGCCTTGGTCTTGAACTCACCGAAGCGGAGGACGTCCGCGTCGAGAGCGAATTCGATGAACTGCTGCTTGGTCGTTTGCATGACAAGGGCTCGAAAGAACGTGGGGTTGAATGCGGCGGGCGGCTAGAATCTTCAGTCTTTTCCAACGGCCGAAGTCTGCGGATCGTCCGCAGCCCGCGGGAATGAATCCGGAAATTATAGAAACTTGTTCCGGCGCGGCCGGCCGAACTTCATTTCATCCTTCCGAGACGACGACCATGCTGCGCATCCTCACCTTCAACGCCAACGGCATCCGTTCGGCCGCCAAAAAGGGGTTCTTCGACTGGTTCGCCCGGCAGAACGCCGACGTGCTGTGCGTGCAGGAGCTCAAGGCCCAGGAGGCGGACCTCCCCGAGGAGATCCGCCGACTTCCGGGCTACCAAGGGTTCTTCCACTGCGCCAAGAAGAAGGGCTACTCCGGCTGCGGCCTCTGGACGCGCATCGCGCCGCAGGCGGTGCGTACGGGCTGGGGCGACGAGGAGTTCGACGCCGAGGGGCGCTACGTCGAAGCCGACTTCGGCCGCCTCACGGTGATCTCGGCCTACTTCCCCTCGGGGAGTTCGTCCGAAGAGCGCCAGGCCGCCAAGTACCGCTTTCTCGAGCGCTTCGCGCCCCATCTGCTTTCGCTCAAGGAGGCCGGCCGCGAGGTCGTGCTCTGCGGCGACGTGAACATCGCCCACCGCGAAATCGACCTCAAGAACTGGAAGGGCAACCTCGATCACTCCGGGTTCCTGCCCGAGGAGCGCGCCTGGCTCGACCGGCTCTTCGACGACATGGGCTGGGTGGACGTCTTCCGCCGCCTGGATCCCCGGCCGGAGCGCTACACCTGGTGGAGCCAGCGTGGTCAGGCGCGCGCGAAGAACGTCGGTTGGCGCATCGACTACGAGCTCGCCACGCCCGGCATCGCCGCGCTCGCCCGCGCGACGGACATCTACGCCGCGGAGAAGTTCTCCGACCACGCCCCGCTCTGGGTGGACTACGACGTCACGCTATAAGGACCGACGATTGTGATGAAGACGCTCGCCGACATTCTCTTCTCCCAGGGCTTCGGGACGCGCTACGACTGCCGTCAGACCGTGCTTTCGGGCGCCGTCTCGATCGGCGGGACCGCCTGCATGGACCCCGACCAGACGTTCGACCCCGAGGGGCTCGAGCTCGTCTGGCGCGGCCAGGTCTGGCCCGTGCGCGAAAAGGTCGTGATTGCCATGAACAAGCCCGCGGGCTACGAGTGCTCGATGAAGCCCTCGGCCCATCCTTCGGTGATGGGACTGCTGCCCGGCCCCCTCAGAAAGCGCGGCGTGCAGCCCGTGGGGCGCCTTGACTGGGACACGACGGGGCTCCTCATCTTCACCGACGACGGGGCGCTGCTGCACCGGCTCACGCACCCGAAGAAGCACGTGGAGAAGGTCTACGTCGCCCGGCTCTGCCGCCCGCTGACCGACGCGGACTGCGCGAAGCTCATGGCGGGCGTCGTCCTCGACGACGATCCGAAGCCCGTCGCCGCGAAGTCCGCCCGCATGCTCGCCCCCAACGTGCTCGAGCTCGTCATCTCGCAGGGCAAGTACCACCAGGTGAAGCGCATGGTCGCCGCCTGCGGCAGCCGCGTCGCCGCGCTCCACCGCATCCGCGTCGGGGCGTATTCGCTGCCCGAGGACCTCGCGCCCGGCGAATGGCGCTGGCTTGACGGCGCGCAGACGCTTCTCGGCGGAGGCGCGCGCTGATGGCGCCCGCTCCGGAGGCCGGGCGCCGCTCCGGGTGGCGTGTCTACGCCGAGCCCGGGGCGCTGCGCATGGCCGTCTTCGGCTTCAGCTCGGGGCTGCCGCTTCTCCTTGTGATCGGCACGCTCGGCTTCCGGCTGCGCGAGGCGGGCGTGGACCTGAAGACGATCGGGTTCTTCTCCTGGGTGGGGCTCATCTACGGCTTCAAGTGGGTCTGGGCGCCCCTCGTGGACCGCATGCCCATTCCCGTCTTCACGCGGGCGCTCGGCCGGCGCCGGGCATGGCTCCTCGCCGCGCAGGCGCTCCTCGTCTGCGCGCTCGGGGCGCTCGCCTGGCTCGACCCGCAGGCGGGGCTCGTCCCCTTCGCCGCGGCCGCGCTCCTCGCGGCCTTCGCCTCGGCGACGCAGGACATCGCGCTCGACGCCTACCGCATCGAGTCGGCGGGCGCCGAAAGACAGGCCGCCTATGCGGCGATGTATCAGACGGGCTACCGGCTCGGCATGATCTGGGCCGGGGCGGGCGCGCTCGCGCTGGCCGCCTGGGCGGCGCACGGCGCGCCGGGGTATCTGCCAGCGGCCTGGACGGCGAGCTACGCCGTGATGAGCGCCTCGGCGCTCGTGGGCGTTGCGGCGACGCTCCTTTCGCCCGAACCCACGGTTGCTGCGCCGCGCTGCGCCGCGGAACGTGCACCGGGATCCTGGACGGAGCGGCTGCGCCGGGCGCTCGCCGAACCCTTCCTCGACTTCTTCGGGCGCTTCGGCTGGATGTCCGTCTGCGTGCTCGCCCTCATCGCCACCTACCGCATCTCCGACGTCGTGATGGGCGTGATGGCGAACCCCTTCTATCAGGACATGGGCTTCACGAAGGAGCAGGTCGCCGCCGTGAGCAAGGTCTTCGGCGTGGTGATGACGCTGCTCGGGGCCTTCGCGGGCGGCGCCGCGGCGATGCGCTGGGGCGTGCTGAGGGTGCTCTTCGTCGGCGCGCTCCTCTCGAGCCTCACGAACCTGCTCTTCTCCGTGCTCGCCGGGATCGGCCCCGACCTCGCCTTCCTCGTGGTAACCGTGTCGGCGGACAACCTCGCGGCAGGACTCGCCAGCGCGGCCTTCGTCGCCTATCTCTCGGGACTCACGAGCGCGGGATACTCCGCCACGCAGTACGCGCTCTTCAGCTCCGTCATGCTGCTTCTGCCGAAGTTCCTTGCGGGCTTCTCAGGTGTGGCGGTAGAGACGCTCGGCTATTCGGGCTTCTTCATTGGCACGGCGGCCATCGGGCTGCCCGTGCTCGCGCTCGTCTGGGCCGTGATGCGCTTCGCGCCGCAGAGTGCCGGCGCGAAGCGGGGCTGAATCAGCGGCGGCCGGGGCGGTGCGCAGCCGGCGCGCGCCGTGCGGGCCGCTCCTCGCGCGCCTTGAAGCCGCGGGTGACGGAGGCGATTTCGGCGACGCTCTCCGCAAGATCCTCGGTCGCCTGCTTGAGGTTTTCAAGCGGGCTCTCGAACTCGAGCTCCTCCTTCACCTCCTGCATGTCGCCCGCAAGCTCCTCGGGCAGATGGCGCAGCACCCCCATGAGGGCGCTCTCAACGAGGTCGTTCTCCGTCTCGCGCAGGCCGGGCCAGCGGTTCATCGCCTCGAGGAAGCCCGCCGCGAAGGGCTCGAGCGCGGCGATCGCTTCGTAGCCGCCCAAGGGACGGCCGCGCTCGTCCTCGACGTCGTAGACGATCGGGTCGAGCGGTTTGCAGGCGGCGAGCGTGCGTTCGATCTCGCGGTAGCGCCGGTAGACGAGATCCTCGAGGCGCTCCTGCGCCTTCGGGTCGGCGAGCGCCGCTTCGGAGCGGCCCTCCTCGTCGAAGATGAGCGGCATCCAGTCGCTCGGCGCGACCGGTTCGGGGAGCAGCACGATCGCCGTGAGGAAGCCGTCCATGCGGTCGGGCTCCATCGATTCATAGGGCTCCTCGATGCCGGCGAGGAGTTCGCCGAGCTCGACGAATTCATCGTCGGAGAGCGGTTTGTCGTACAGATTGGTCATTTCGGGTCCTCGGGACGGCGTGTTCAGGATTGGGCTGCGGGCGTCTCTTCGGGCTGCGCGGCTGTCTTTTGGGCGAATTCGCTGAGCGCCTCGCGCACGCTCGCGGCGGTGCGGCGCCGCAGCAGCCCTCGGGCGAAGACCTCGCACTCCTCGGCGTTGAGCGCAAGCACGCGCTCCTTGACGGCGGGAATGTGCGCGGGGTCCATGGAGAGCGCCGAGCAGCCGAGGCCGATGAAGAAGGGCGCCATGTCCGCGCGGCCGGCCATTTCGCCGCAGACGGAGATCTCCTTGCCGGCGGCGGTGACGCGGCGGATGGATTCGGCGATGAAGCGCAGCACCGCGGGGTGGCATTCGTCGCAATAGCGCGAGACGTTCGCGTTGGTGCGGTCCACGGCGAGCGTGTACTGCACGAGGTCGTTCGTGCCGAGCGAGAAGAAGTCGAGAAGCGGCAGCAGGTCCGCGAGGACCGCGACCGCCGCGGGGAGTTCGATCATCCCGCCGAGCGGAATGTCGCTGCGGAACTTGACCCCCTCGGCCTCGAGTTCGGCGGCGGCTTCCTTCATGCAGGCGCGCACTTCATGCACGTCCTCCGGCGACGAGACCATCGGCAGGAGCAGGCGCACCTCGCCCGCGGTGGCCGCGCGCATCAGGGCGCGCAGCTGCTGGATGAAGAGCCGCCGGTGGGCGAAGGAGAAGCGCAGCGCGCGTAGTCCGAGCGCGGGATTGGCCTCCTCGTCCATGTCGCCCTTGAGAAGCGCGAGCGATTCGCGCGAGAGCATCTTGTCGCCGCCGAGGTCGGCCGTGCGGATGGTGGTGGTGACGCGTCCGCGCATGCCGCGGATCACGCGCTGGTAGGCGTCGAGCTGCTCCTCCTCGCCCGGCAGGTCCTCTCGGTTGAGGAAGAGGAACTCCGTGCGGAAGAGACCGACGCCGTCCGCGCCCGCCTTGCGCACCTCGGGGAGGTCTTCGGGGAGCGCAATGTTGGCGTAGAGCGCGACGGGCTCGCCGTCGCGGGTCACGGCCGCCTCGCCGCGCAGCTTCACGAGGCTACGCTTCTTCTGCCGGAGCGCACGCATGGCGCGCGCCGCTGCCTTGCGCTCCTCGTCGGAGGGCGAGAGGTTCACGACGCCCGCGTCGGCGTCCACGAGGATCTCGCGGCCCGTGCCGATGCGCTCGAGGGCGTTTTCAACGCCCACGAGCGTCGGGATGCCGAAGCTTGAGGCGAGAATGGCCGAGTGGCTCGTGACGCTGCCCGTTTCCATCACGATGCCGACGATGTCGAGGTCGTCGCGCTCGCGCAGCTGCAGCATGTCCGCGGGGCCGAGCTGGTCGGCGACGAGGATCACCTGGTCCTCGAGCTCCTCGGCTTCGAGGAGGCTCGTCGCGGAGCGCCGGCCGGCGAGCACGCGCTGAATACGCTGGAAGACGTCGGTGATGTCCTCGAAGCGGTTGCGCAGGTACGCGTCGCTGATCTGCTCGAAGTCGCGGCGGATCTGCTCGAGGCGCAGCGACAGCGCCCATTCGGCGTTGACGAGCTTTTCGCGGATGAGGCGCGCCGTCTCCGTGATGAGCGTCGGATCCTTGAGGATCATGCGGTAGACGTCGAGGAAGGCCGCGGCCTCGGCGGGCGCGTCGTCCTCGAGCGTTTCGGAGAGCGCCGAGAGCTGCTTGTCCACGGACGAGGCGGCCATGCGCAGGCGCTGCGTTTCGCCGCGCACATCCGACTGGTCGATCGGGAACTGCGGAATCTCGAGGTCGCTCGCGCTCAGCTGCAGGCCGATGCCGCGGGCGACGCCGGGGCAGACACGCAGGCCCTTGAGGCGCGGGGCCTCCTCGACGGGGGCGGGCGTCTCGACGACGGCTTCGGCCTCTTCAACCTTCTTCTCGTCTTCGGGATTCATGGCCTGCGTCATTCTTCTTCCCCGAAGCGGTTTTCAAAGAGCTCGACGATGCTCTCGAGGGCGGCCTTCTCGTCGGGGCCTTCGGCCGAAATGGTGAGCTCCGTGCCGCAGGGCATCGCCATCGTCATCAGTCCGAGAATCGACTTGGCGTCCACGGAGCGGCTGCCCGAAGTGAGCGTGATGCTGCTTTTGAAGAGGCCCGCGGTCTTGGCGAGCAGGGCGGAGGGACGGGCGTGCAGCCCGAGCTTGTTGCGGATGGTGAGCGTCTGCTGAAGCATGGGGGAGGGTCAATCGCAGCGGTCGATGAGCGAGCTGAGGCTTGCGCGTGCAGCGGCTTCGGCCATCGTGGCGACGCGGCCGGCGGGAACGTCGGGCGCGGCGGAGAGTGCGGAGACGATCGCGGGGAGATTGGTGCCGCTCACGACGTAGACGCGCCCGTCCTCAAAGAGCTGCCGTGCGATGTTGCCCGGCGTCGCGCCCGTGAGGTCGGTGAAGACCACGACGCCGTCGGCGTGCGCGAGCAGCTCGCCGATCAGCCGGCGCGCGTACGCGACGCCCTCGGTCATGTCCACGCCGGCGGGAACGTCGTAGGCGAGCACGCGTTCGGCCTTTCTGTCGCCCGTCATGCTGTAGATGTGCTGGGCGCAGGTCTTGAACGCCGACGCGAGCGGGGCGTGGGCGATGATGCATATGCCGGTCGGCACGGTATCTGGCTCCGATACAATGAAATTTGCGTTCCGGAATATTATCATCAGAAATATTGACTCCGGAACAAATTGAGGACCGCAAACCGGTCTAAACGCAAGAGAAAGGTGGACGCATGTCTCTGATTCAATTCAGTTCGGTCGCTACGGGGCCCTTCATCCTCTTCCGCGAGACGGCCGAAAGGATCTTCAAGTCGATCAACGAGCCCTTCCGCGACGAAGGGGCGTTCGCCGCCGAGGATCTGCCCGACGTGCTCGCCCGTCTTGACGCCGCCGCGGCCGAGGACAAGGCGAAGGCGGCGGCCCTCGAAGCGGAGCGCGAGCGCCGGCTGCGTGAAGGCACGTATGACGACGAGATCCGTGCGCGCGAGGCGGACCGCGAGGAGGAGGAAAAGAACCGTCACCGCGAGGATGCGGTGCGGCTCTATCAGCGCATCGTGCCGCTCCAGGAGATGATCCGGCGCGCCATCCGGCACGACAAGCCCGTCATGTGGACGAAGCTCGGGCGCTGAGGCGCCGCCCTGCCGGTCAGCTTTTCCAGAAGGCGCGGGTGAAGAGCACGAAGACCGTGAAGATCTCGAGTCGGCCCGCGAGCATGAGGAAGGTGAGAATGCCGAGCTGCAGGTCGGTGAGTCCCTGGAAGGTCCCCACCGGCCCCACCGCGCCCATGCCCGGGCCGAGGTTCGTGATGCTCGCGATCGACGCGGAGCACGCTTCGAGGAGCGGGGCGCCCGTGGCGAGGAGCGCGAGGGTGCCGCCCAGCACCGAGAACGCCCAGAGGAGCGTGTAGGAGAGCACCGCGAAGGCGATCTTGTTGGAGATGTGCTTGCCGCCCACCGTGAGCGGCGTCACCGCGTTCGGATAGAGCAGGTGCGTGAACTCGCGCTGCGCCTGCTTGATGAGAATCATCACGCGGATCATCTTGAGACCGCCGCCCGTCGAGCCCGCGCAGGTCGCCACGGCCGAGGAGAGGAGCAGGACGACCGGAAGCCCGAGCGGCCACACGGACCAGTCCACCGTCGCGAAGCCCGTCGTCGAAGCGGCGCTCGTTACGGAGAAGGCGGCGTTCACGAACGCCTCGTAGAGGTTCGGATAGACGCCCCGCGCATAGAGCACGAGGGTCGCGAAGACGATGAGCACGGCGAGGAGCTCCACCCAGGCCTTCGCCTCGGGGTCGCGCAGATAGGCGAACGGGCTGCGGCGGCGCCAGGCGACGAAGTGCAGCGAAAAGTTGCACCCGCAGATGATCATGAAGACCACGGCGACGAGGTCCACCGCGTCGCTGCTGAAGTACCCGAAGCTCGCGTCGTGCGCGGTGATGCCCGAGAGGCTCACCGTCGTCATCATGTGCAGGATCGCGTCGCGCCAGTGCATGCCGGCGAAGTGGTAGGCGACCGCGCAGACGAACGAGATGCCGAAATAGATGAGGTAGAGCGCCCGGGCGGTCTCCGCGACGCGCGGCGTGAGGCGCGACTCCTTGAGCGGACCGCTCGTCTCGGCCTTCATGATCTGCGCGCCGCCGACGCCGAGGAGCGGCAGGATCGCCACGGAGAGCACGATCAGGCCCATGCCGCCCAGCCAGGAGAGGAAGCACCGCCACCCGTTGATCGAGTGGGGCAGGTGGTCGAGCCCCGTGAGGACCGTCCCGCCCGTGGTCGTGAGGCACGACATCGTCTCGAAGTACATCTCCGCGAAGCTCTTCCCGGGCATGTTGAGCAGCAGCGGAATCGTCGCGTAGGCCGCGATGAGCGCCCAGGAGAGCGAGACGAGCAGGAACCCGTGACGCGCGGTCATCTCGCGGCGGAAGGGCAGGAAGATGAGGAAGAGGAGCACGCCCGAGAGGGTCGTGACGCCCGCGCCCCAGAGGAAGTCCATGACGGCGCCGTCCACCTCGGTCCAGCTGTAGGCGGCCGGCGCGAGCATCAGCGCGCCGAACGCGGCGAGCACCGGGCCGAGCGCGTTGAGCACCGGGAAGAGCAGCACCCTGAGCGTGTTGAGCATTTCCGCCGGACCTTCCTCAGAAGAAACCCACGTCCACCGCGAAGAACTCCTCGACGGTGGGGATCAGGCGCCGGTTGGGCACGAAGATGATGAGGCGGTCCTCGGGCTCGACCTCGAAGTCGAAGTCCGAGAGGAGCACCTTCGTCTCATCGCCGTCGCCGCGGATGAGCGCCGCGACGGTGCACCCCGCGGGGAGTTTGAGCGCGTTGAGCTTCCGGCCGACCACGCGCGAGCTCGAGCGGGTGCCGTGCGCGACGAACTCGATCGCTTCGGCGACGCCGTGGCGCAGCGAGTAGGCCGCGGTGACGTCGCCGCGGCGTACGTAGCGGATGAGCTCGTCCAATGCCGCCTGGGTCTGCGAGACCGTGACGTCGATGCGCGAGCCCTCGATCAGCTCGCCGTAGATGCGGCGGTTGACGAGCGCGATCGTGCGCTTGGCGCCGAGCTTCTTGGCGAGCAGTGCCGAGAGGATGTTGTTTTCATCGTCGTCCGAGAGCGAAATGAAGAGGTCGCAGCTCTCCACGCCCGCCGAGAGGAGCGTGTCCTCGTCGTCGAAGTCGCCGTCGAGCACCATTGCGCGTCCCTCGAGCTCGAGGGCGAGGTTTTCGGCGTCCCGGCGGTTCGCCTCGATCACGCGGATCGAGGTCGGTGCGGCGCCCGTGAGCTCGTCGCCCTCGGTGAGCGCCCGCACGATGCCGGAGCTCATCGCGGGGCTGCCCGCGATGATGAGGCTGCGCGTCGCGCTCGCGCGCCGGCGCATCTGCGTGGTGACGAGCCGCGCGTGGCGCGTGTCGGCGACGAAGATCACCTCGTCGCCCGCCTCAATCAGCGTGCGCGCATTGATCGAGAGGCACTGGTTGCGCCGGAAGAGCGCGGCGATGCGCGCGCAGGCGTGGGGGATGTGCGCATTGAGCTCGCTGATGGGGCCGCCCACCATGGGGCTGCCCTCCTGCGCCTTGACGGCGATGAGGCTCACTCGGCCGTCGGCGAACTCCTGCACCTGCAGCGCTTCGGGGATGTCGATGAGCTTCACGAGGTAGTGCGTGAGCGCCAGCTCGGGCCAGATGATGGTGGTCGCGCCGAAACCCTCCTCCTTGAGCAACCGCGGGTAGCCGCGCAGCTCCTCGTTGCGCACACGCGCGATGCGCGTCGGGATGTTGAAGATCCGCGAGGCGAGCAGGCACACGGCGAGGTTTGTCTCGTCGCTTGAGGTGACGGCGATCAGGATGTCGGTGTCGCTCGCCGAGGCCTCCTCGAGAAGCTTCGGCGAGAGTGCGTCGCCCACCATGCCGCGCAGGTCGAAGCGCGACTGCAGATAGCTGATGTTTTCCGAATGCTGGTCGACGACGGTGATGTCGTTCGCTTCGGAGACGAGGCTTTCGGCGACGGAGCTGCCGATTCGGCCTGCGCCGATGATGAGGATCTTCATGAAAGAAAAGCGCCGGCCGTCCTTGGAGGAGGAGGCCGGCGGCCGGCGGGTCGTCTACTTGTCGTTGAGGAAGTTGTCGAGCGTTGATCCGGTCGGGAGGCCGATGGCGCTGGCGCGTTCCGGGTCCGTGCTCTTTGAGGCGGCCCGGCTGCCCGCAGGGGGCAGGGACACCTCCGGACCGTCCAGCGGCCGCACCACCCGCACCTCCGTATTCCCGGACTGCGCGGAGGCGCGTGAGCCGCCCGTGCGCTCCGCCCGGCTGCGGGCCTCCTTGCGCAGTTCGTCGATGTTGAGGTCGAGCGCCCGGAGCTTGCGGTAGAGGTGCGTGCGCTCCATGCCGGCGTGGCGCGCGAGGTCCGCCATCGACTGGTGGATGTGCATGAGCACCGAGCGGAAGTAGGCGCGCTCGAACTCGAAGAGCACTTCGCGGTAGGGGCGGTTGAAGTCGAGCGTGAGGCCGTACTCCTTGATTTCGAAGACGGGCATGCGCAGGCGCGGCAGATCCGAGCGGCGGCGGGCGCGCTTGTTCTGCTGCTCCTCGGCGCGTGCGCGCTGGAGCATGGCCCACTTCGCGAGCGAGCGCTGAATCGAGTCGAGCAGGAGCCTCAGGGAGATCGGCTTTTCGATGAATTCGATCGCGCCGTTCTCAAGGGCCTGGTTCGCCTGTTCAAGGGAGCCGTGGCCGGACATGATGATGACGGGGAAGTCGAGCCTTCCGGCGTACTTCCACTCCTTGAGCAGCGTCAGACCGTCCGTGCCCGGCATCCAGATGTCGAGCAGGACCAGGTCGAAGTGACGTTCGGCGACGAGCTTGCGCGCCTCATCCGCATCCGCAGCGGCGGCGATGCGGTAGTTGTTTTCGATCAGAATTTCCGAAAGGATCTTCCGGATGCCGATCTCGTCGTCGACGATGAGGATTTCCGTCATGTTGCTTTGCTGTCGTCAGTGGGCGCCTGCGCCGCATTCCGAGGCTGGATTCCCCCAGGGGCGAGGTGTTCAAAAAGGATGTCGATCTGAGCGCCGAGAATGAGCACGCCCGTCGGATCCGTTCTGTTCGAGAGGCGGATGACTGCACGATGCTCGTCAAGAATCTTCTTGACCATGGGCAGGCCGAGGCCGGTGCCGGTGGGCTTGGTCGTGACGTAGGGCTCGAAGGCGCGCGCAAGAATATTTTCGCCGAAACCTATGCCGCTGTCATGCAGGTGCAGCCGCACGGCGCTCATCTCCCGCTCCGTCTTGATGCAGCGCGTCTCGATGACGATCTTCGGATCGCTGCCCTCGGCGGCGTCGACGCTGTTGGAAATCAGATTATGCAGTACCTGCCGGAGCTGCGCCGGATCGCCCTCGATGAGGGGAATGGACTTTTCCAGATCAAGCCGCAGGTCGATGCCGGCCTCATGGTAGAGCTGCGCGATGCCGAGAAGGAATTGGTTGAGGTCGAGCGGAGCGAGCTTCGCCTCGGGGAGCTTTGCGTACGCGCGGAAGTCGTTCACCATTTGCTTGAGTGCGTCCACCTGAGTCGTGATGGTGTTCACGGTGCGCTCGAGCATCTCCGCGTCCTTGTCGTCGGTGAGCTTGGGCTCGAGCCGGTAGACGAGCCGCTCGGCGGCGAGTTGGATCGGCGTGAGCGGATTCTTGATCTCGTGGGCGAGGCGGCGCGCGACTTCGCCCCAGGCGGTGGCGCGCTGCGCCTCGATGAGCTTCGAGACGTCGTCGAAGACCACGATCAGGCCCGAGCCGTCCTTGCCGAAGGGCATCTTCGAGATCTTCAGGTAGAGCGGCACGGTCTCCTCGCCCCGCTCGAGTTGGAATTCAAAGCCCGCGGTGTTCGAGTCCGGGCCGAACCCGAGGGAGAGCTGGGCGTTCCTCACCGCCGAGAAGAGCATCGGCTCGGCGTCGCTGAAGGACGCGCCGGCCGTGCACGTGCGCTCGCCGAGGATCCCGCGGGCGGCGTCGTTGGCGGTGACCACCCGGTCGTCGCGGTCGAGCACGACGACCCCGGAGGAGATGTTGGCGAGCACGCGCTCGAGGTAGGCCTGCGCCTGTTCGGCGCTGCGGCGCTGCTCGTCGATGATGCGCCGCGACTCGGCGAGCTCGCGGATCATCTGATTGAAGGACTGCGTGAGGACGTTGATCTCGCCGTTACCGGTGAACTCCTTGATCGGCTGGAAGTTGCCGTCGGCGACGCGCCGCGTGCCCTGTTCGAGCTGCAGCACCGGCGCGACCGTGCGGCGCGCGAAGGCGAGCGAAACGGCGAAGGCGCCGAGCGCGCCGAGGAGCATCACGAGGAAGAGCGTGCTCGCGTAGACGCTCTGGAGCGAGGCGCGCGAGAGCACGAGCGTCTGGTAGTCGCGGTAGCCCGCGACGAGCACGGCGGCGTTCTGCGCCGTCTCTTCGGCGACGGGCTGGATGATCTGCAGGTAGAGCTGCTGGCGGCGCATCTCAAGACCCGGCGTGCTCGTGAGCGGCACCGCGGCGGCGCCCCCCGTCGTCCGGTCATCGTTCTCCGGCGTGTTCTGGATGGGGACGATCACGCGGATGGAGAGCTTCCCTGAGCGCAGCGCGTCGTAGTTCTCAAAGTCGCCGTCGATCACGCTGTAGATGCCCGCCGTCTTCACGAGCTGGATCTGCGACGAGGTGGGCAGATCGGGCATGAGCACGTTGATGCGCGAGCCCGCCGCGGCGACCGCCGTGCCGTTGGGCAGGAAGACGAGCGCCTCGAGCCCGGGGCGCCCTTCGAGGATGTGCAGCAGGTCCGTCATGATGAGCGAGGCGGGCGTGTTGACGAGCAGACCGGCGATGTTGCGTGCGGTCGCCTCGGCCTCATGCTGCTGCTGCGTGAGCAGTCCCCGGGTGATCGTCACGCCCGAGTCGAGCGCCTTCTCGACGCGCACGTCGAACCAGGAGTTGATCGAGCGCGAGATGAAGACCGAGGAGACGAAGTAGATGAGCAGGCACGGAACGAGCGCAAGGCCCGCCGCGGAGAGCGCAAGGCGGCACGTCATGTGCGCGCCGAACTCGCGGTTGCGCCAGCGCTGCCAGAGCCGCAGCCCCATCGAGGCGACGATTGCGAAGAGCACGACGGCGATCGCGCGGTTGACGACGAGCAGCACCGGGAACCACCGCTCGAAGAGCGTGGAGTCCGAGCTCGTTGCGGCGAGCATGAAGAGCGAGATGCACGCGAGGACGAGCGAGGCAATGAAGAGTCCGCGCAGCCAGGACGACATGCTCTATTCTCCGGCCGCCCTGCGGACGTCCTCGGGAATGGCGACGGGCTCCCAGCTGCTCTCCACCGTCCAGTCGCCCGAATCGTGGTTGGTCACCTGCATGGGCTTGGGGAGCTTGCCCGTGTCGAGCGAGAAGCGGATTTCGGCCTGATAGTTCGATCCGGCTGCCGCGTCGCTTGCGGCGACTCGCCAACGGCGGATGTTCTTGATGTAGGGCAGCGCCTCGTCGAGCGTGTCGAAGTTGAGCGAGATGCCGCTGTAGGAGACCGCGTAGCGGCGGGTGAGCGGATTGAAGGCGAGCCGGATGTTGAAGGTGCTCTCGGCGACGTCCTTGTTGAGCCAGTACCAGCGCTCGCGCGAGAGGCCGAACTCATACTTGAAGTAGAGCGCGATGCCGCGGTGCATGGCGTCGATGAGGGGCATCGGCAGGTCGAACTCGTAGTGCGCCTCGATGAAGAGCCCGGGCCGCTCGCCCGGTTCGTCGAGCGTGAGCGCCGCGCTCATGAGCTCCGCCTTCGCGGCCGAGGCCGGACCGGACGCCAAGAGCGCCGCGGAGAGGATCAGCGGCGCCGTGAGCTCGGCGAGGGCGGGGGCGCGGAGGCGTGGCATGCGGAGGACTTCGTGAAGCGGACTCACCGCTTCTCCAGAAGCGCGTAGAAGAAGCCGTCGTGAACGGCGGGCAGTTCGTCCGACGGCGACCAGTCGCCCGACTCCGTCGGAATCAGGCTCATCATACCTGCACCGTCCGCACGGAGCGGAACGAGGCGGGCGTCGGGGCGGCGCGCGAGGAACCCCTCGATCTGCCGCGGCCCCTCTTCGGGGAAGATCGAGCAGGTGCAGAAGAGAAGCTTGCCGCCGCGGCGCAGGCACGGCCAGAGCGCGTCGAGGAGGCGCTTCTGCTCGGCGGCGAGCCGCCGGATGTCCTCGGGCCGGCGCGACCAGGGCACGTCGGGCTGCCGGCGCACGATGCCGCTCGCCGTGCAGGGCGCGTCGAGGAGCACCGCGTCGAAGGGCTCGCCCGTCCACCACTCCTCCGTGCGGGCGGCGTCGGCCGCGCGGACCTCGGCCGAGAGGCCGAGGCGCGAAAGGGTCGAGCGGATGAGTTCGGCGCGCTCCGGATCCACTTCGAGCGCGGTGACGCGGCAGTCGGTGCGCTCCAGAATGTGCGCGGTCTTGCCGCCCGGTGCCGCGCAGGCGTCGAGCACCCGGTCGCCCGGAGCGACGGGCAGGAGATGTGCGGCGAGCTGCGTGCCCGCGTCCTGTACTGAGACGTCGCCCTCGGTGAAGCCGGGGATCTCCTGCACGGGCAGGGGCTTTCCCAGCAGCACCGCCTCAGGACCCACGCGGCGGGCGGCGATGCCCGCCGCCGCGAGCCGCTCGAGGTAGGCCTCGGGCGTGGTGCGGCGCACGTTCACGCGCAGCGTCATCGGCGCGTGGTGCGCGGCGATGGAGAGGATCGACTCCCACTCGTCCGGGTGGGCGGCGCGCACGCGCTCGATCCACCAGGCGGGCGCGTTGAAGCGCACTTCGGGCGTGCGGCGGCAGAGCGCGAGGAGCGGCTCGCGCTCGCGCAGGAAGCGCCGGAGCACGGCGTTGACGAGGCCGGCGAAGCGGGTGGTGCGCCGGCCCGCGCGGGCGGCGTTCACCGCCTCGCTCACGAGCGTGAAGTCGCTGTAGCGGCGGGCGACGAGGAGCGCGAGCGCCGCCTCGATGAGCCCGAGCACCGGACCGGGCGGAGGGCTTTCGAGGAGCCGGCGCGTCAGCGCCTCGACGAGCGCCTTGCTGCGCAGCAGGTCGTAGAGGATCGATTGGAGGGCGGCGCGGGCGTTTGGGGGCAGGTCGGCCGCTTCGGCGTCGAGCGCCGAGGCGAAGGAGGCGCCTTCGCGCATCCGGCGGCGCGCCTGCGCCGCGAGCGTGAGGAGCCGGCGCAGCGGGAGCTGCAGGGCGCGGCCTTCGCCGGAGGATTCCTTTTCGCGGGGATTGGTCATTGGAGCACCTCGCCCGTCCGGATACCGAGGCTCTGGAGAGCGGCGGGGGCGGGCATCCGGGGCTTGCCCGCGCGCTGCAGGACCGTCATGCTGAGCGCGCCGCGGCCGCAGGCGACCGTGAGGGCGCCGTCGGTGGAGAGCACCGTGCCGGGTGCGGCGCCTTCAGGCGCCTCGACGGCTTGTGCCGCCCAGACCTTGACGGGACTTCCGGCGTGTTCGAACTGCAGGCCGGGGAACGGCGTGAAGGCGCGCATGCGGCGCGCGAGGAGCGCGGCGTCCGCGGTCCAGTCGATGCGGCTCTCCGCCTTCATGATCTTGGCGGCGTAGAGGACGCCCGCTTCGCTCTGCGGCGTCGAGTCGAGTTCGTCCGCCTCCTCGAGCGCCTTCGTGAGGAGCTCCGCGCCGAGACGGGCGAGCCGCTCCGTAAGGGAGGCGGTCGTGTCGTCGGGGAGGATCGGCGTGCGCGCCTCGCGCACGACCGGACCCGTGTCGAGACCGAGCTCCATCTTCATCAGGCCGACGCCGGTTTCGGCGTCGCCCGCCTCGATCGCGCGGGTGATCGGTGCGGCGCCGCGCCAGCGCGGCAGGAGGCTCGCGTGGATGTTGAGCGCGCGGATGTCGCCCCGGCGGCCGATGCCGCGGGCGCAGTCGAGCACGGCCTGCGGCAGGATGAGGCCGTAGGCGGCGACCACGAGGAGGTCGGCCTCGAGCGCGCGCAGGCGCTCGTGCATCAGGGGGGCGCCTTCGGGGTCCTTCTTCGCCGAGAGCGTGAGCGGCGTGGCCGTTTCGATCCCGAGCTCCCCGGCAAGGACCTTGACGGGGGACGGCGTGAGCTTCATGCCGCGGCCGCTCGGACGGTCGGGCTGCGTGAGGACGAGCGGGATGTCGTGACCGGCTGCGGCGAGCGCGCGGAGCGCCTCGGCGGCGAAGTCCGGCGTGCCGGCGAAGATGATTCTCATGATTCTGTCGGGAGGGGGAGTGAACGGTGCAATATTCTAAAAGCCCCGCGGAGTGGGGCCCCGGAACCGAGCGCCGAAGCGTATCACCGGGTAGGAGCGAGGCTGTGCAAGAGATGAAGTATTTCGACAACGGCGGCGTGCGCATCGCCTACCGGCGGTTCGGCGATCCGCTCGCGCCCGCCGTGGTGCTGCTCATGGGGCTCGGGCTCTCGATGGAGGCCTGGCCCGAAGGGATCGTGTCGGGGCTGCTCGCCGAGGGCTTTCAGGTGATCACGCCCGACAACCGCGACTCGGGGCGCTCCTCGCGCATGACGGCCTGGCGGGTGGGGCGCGGCGACGTCCTGCACGCCATCGTGCGCACCGTATTCGGGCTGCAGGTGACCGGGGAGTACGCGCTCGAGGACATGGCGTTCGACCTCGAGCGGCTGCTCGACCATCTCGGGCTGCGGCGCGTGCACGTCGCGGGCGTCTCCATGGGCGGCATGATCGCCCAGGTCTTCGCCTGCCAGTGTCCGAACCGGGTCGCCACGCTCACCTCGATCTCCTCGGCAGTGGGCAATCCCCGGACGGGGTTCGGGCGGCTGCGCGCCGTGGCGGCCGTCTCCGCTTCGGGCGACGCGGCGAGTCCTGAGGCGCTGCGGCGCCACTTCACGACCGTGCTCACGACGCTCGCCGGTCCCAGGTACCGGCCCGACGCCGCGGAGCTCGAGGAGGCGCTCAGCTCCGCGCCGCGGATCGGCTTCGACGCGGCGGCGACCCGCCGTCAGCTCGTCGCGCTCCTCGCGAGCGGCAACCGCGCGCAGGCGATGCGGCAGCTGCGCACGCCCACCCTCGTGATTCACGGCACGGATGATCCGCTGCTGCCCTTCGCCGCGGGCGAGGAGACCGCGCGGCTCGTCGCCGGCGCGAAGCTCATCCCCGTGGACGGCCTCGGGCACCAGCTGCCGCCGGCGCTCATGGGCACGTACGCGCGCTGGATCGCGACGCACTGCCACGCGCATCCGGCCTGAGGGGGCTCAGCGCGCGCGTTCCTGCTCCTTTTCCTTCTCCTTTTCGCGCTCCTCGCGGCGCAGCTTGCGCAGCTTCGTGCAGGCGCGCTGCTTCTTGAGCAGCGACAGGTGGTCGATGAAGACCACGCCGTCGAGATGGTCCAGCTCGTGCTGCACGCACACGGCGAGCAGCCCCGAGCAGTCGAGCTCGAAGGTCTTGCCGTCGGCGTTCTGCGCGCGCACGCGCACCTGCGCCGGGCGCTTGACGTGCTCGTAGAGGCCCTTGAGCGAGAGGCAACCCTCCTCGTGGTCCTGCAGCTCCTCGCTCTTCTCGATGATCTCGGGGTTGCAGAGCACGAGGAGTCCCGTCTTGTCGTCGGTGACGTCGATCACGACGATGCGGCGCAGCACGCCCACTTGATTGGCGGCGAGGCCCACGCCCGGAGCGGCGTACATGGTCTCCGCCATGTCCGCGGCGAGGCGTTTGAGGTCCTCGTCGAAGACTTCGATGCGCTCGGCCTTCGCGGCGAGCACGGGATGCGGGTACTGTATAACGGGAAGCTTGGCCACGGATGCGCTCCTTCCCGGCGGGTCCGGGAGGACGAAGTATTTGAAAGGTCAAGGATTATAGCGGCGCCCCGTCCGTGCGCCGTCCTCATCAGGGAGAAGCGATGGTGCCCGACACCCTCAGCCAAGACGAAGCGGCCGCCTGGGTCGCGCTCTCGCTTGTTGATCGGCTCGACGTGCCCGCGGCGCTGCGGCTCATCCGCGCCTTCGGCGGCGTCGAGGAGGCGCTCGGCGCCCCGCTCACCGACCTCGCGCGCCTGATCGGCATGCCTGCGGCCGAAGGGGTGCGCGCGGCCGCCCGCGGGGCGCACGACGAGGAGGTCGAGGGAGCGCTCGCCTGGCTCTCGGACGTTAGGAACGCCCGGCTCCTCACGATCGCCGACCCGGACTTCCCCGGCGGGCTCGTCGCCGCGGGCGCCGCGCCGCTAGTCCTCTACGCCTGCGGTCCGGCGGAGCTTCTCGCGCGCCGTCCGCTTCTCGCCCTGTGCGGTACGGAGGACCCCGACGAAGAGGGACTGAGGAACGCGGAGGACTTCGGCCGGGCGGCGGCGAAGAGTGGTGCGGTAGTCGCCGCGCTGATGGCGCGGGGCGTCTCGGCCGCGGCGCTCTCCGGGGCGCTCTCCGCTCCCGGCGCGCTCCCTCCCGTGGCGCTCCTCGTCACGGGCTGCGCGCGGGCGATCCGCGGGCTCGAGGGGCTGCAGCGGCGGATTCTCGACGCGGGCGGGCTTCTGCTCTCGGCTGAGGCGCCCGGGAGCGGCCGCACGGAGGAGAGCACCGCGCGGGCCCGGGGGCTTCTCGCCGCGACCGCCCCCGTCTTTCTTCTCGTCGAGGCGTCCTTGGGCGACCCGTCCGTTGATGCGGCGCGCCGCGCCGCCGAGGCGGGCGCCACCGTGGGCGCCGTCCCGGGGAGCATCCACGCTGCGCTCGCCAAGGGCGGGAACCGGATCATCCGCGAGGGGGCGCTCCTCGTGGAGACCTGCGCGGATCTCGGGCTCGGCTAATCCGCATCGCCAAAAATGACATAATGCGCGTGCTTCAGGAACCGGCCCTGAACGCGCGGACACTTAAGAATTTACCCCGTGGACGCCGGGCGAAAGCATCCGTCGGGAGGAGTACAGAGTCATGGCTGTGACCTTGGTCATCGCAGAAAAGCCGTCCGTCGCCGGCGACATCGCACGCGCGCTGGGCGGCTTCAAGAAGGACGGCGACTTCTGGAAGCGCGACGACATGATCGTCGGCTCCGCCGTGGGCCATCTTCTCGAGATCAAGGCCCCCGAGGAATACGACGTCAAGCGCGGCCGCTGGTCCTTCGCCAACCTGCCGGTCCTGCCGCCCTATTTCGAACTGCAGCCGCTCAAGAAGTCCGAGGCCAAGTACGAGGGGCTCGCCAAGAAGATCCGCAGCCGCACCGTCACCGACATCATCAACGCATGCGATGCGGGGCGCGAGGGCGAACTCATCTTCCGCCACATCATTCAGGCGACCGGGACGATGAAGCCCATCCGCCGCCTGTGGCTGCAGTCGATGACGAAGGCGTCCATCCAGAAGGCCTTCACGACGCTGCGCACCGACGAGGAGATGAAGCCCCTCGAGGCCGCCGCCCGCAGCCGCTCCGAAGCGGACTGGCTCGTCGGCATCAACGGCACGCGTGCGCTCACCGCCTTCAACTCCAAGGAGGGCGGGTTCTTCCTCACGACCGTCGGCCGCGTGCAGACGCCGACCCTCGCCATCGTCGTGGCGCGCGAGGAGGAGATCACGCACTTCAAGCCGCGCGACTACTGGGAGGTGCACGCCGAATTCCACGCTGCGCAGGGCACCTATGAGGGCGTCTGGATCGACCCGGACTTCACGAAGACGAAGGGCGCCCCCGCCGAACTCAAGGCCGAGCGCATCTGGAACGCCGCCGACGCGGAGGCGATCGTCGAGAAGTGCCGCGGCCGCGAGGGTGTCGTCACCGAGACGAGCAAGCGCTCCACGCAGAGCTCGCCCGCGCTCTTCGACCTCACGTCGCTGCAGCGCGAGGCGAATAGCCGCTTCGGCTTCCCCGCCAAGATGACGCTCAACCTCGCGCAGCGCCTCTACGAGCGCTTCAAGGTCCTCACCTATCCGCGAACCGACTCGCGCGCGCTCCCCGACGACTACGCGCCGACGGTGAAGGAGACGCTCTCGCACCTGCAGAAGCTCGCCGCCTACGACGGCTTCGCCGCGCAGATCCTCACGAACGGCTGGGTGAAGCCGGGCGACAAGCGCGTCTTCGACAACAGCAAGATCTCCGACCACTTCGCGATCATCCCGACGGGCGAGATCCCGAAGGACCTCGACGAGCCCGAGCAGAAGATCTACGACCTCGTCGTGCGCCGCTTCATGTCGGTCTTCTATCCGCCCGCCGAATTCAACGTCACCACCCGCCGCACGGTGGTCGAAGGGGAGACCTTCCTCACCGAGGGCAAGGTGCTCGTGAAGCCGGGCTGGCTCGAGGTCGCGGGCAAGGTGGGCCGCACGCAGAGCGACCTCACGCCCGTCACAAACGGCGAGACCGTCCTCACGGAGCGCATCGAGACCACGGCCGACCAGACCCGTCCGCCCGCGCGCTACTCTGACGCGACGCTCCTCTCGGCGATGGAGTCCGCCGGCAAGAAGCTCGACGACGGCGAGCTGCGCAACGCCATGGCTGAAAAAGGCCTCGGCACGCCGGCGACGCGCGCCCAGACGATCGAGGGCCTGATCGAGCAGAAGTACCTGCGCCGCGAAGAGCGCGTGCTCGTGCCCAACGCCAAGGCCTTCCAGCTCATGCAACTCGTGCGCGGCCTGCGCATCGACGAGCTCACGCAGCCGCGGCTCACCGCCGAGTGGGAGTACAAGCTCGCGCAGATCGAGCGCGGCGAGGGCTCGCGCGACGCCTTCATGGCCGAAATCCGCGAGATGACGAAGAACATGGTCGCCGTCGCCAAGCAGTACGAAGGCGACAGCGTGCCGATCGTCAATCCGATCCACTTCAAGAACCGCTGCCCGGCCTGCGGCGGCGAGATCGTCGAGAACTACCGGCGCTTCGCCTGCACGAACCCCGCGTGCTACTTTTCGCTCCCCAAGCATCCCTCGGGGCGCGCGTTCGAGGCGGGAGAGGTCGAGGAACTTCTCGCCAACCACCGCATCGGGCCCCTCTCGGGGTTCGTGAGCCGCCGCGGCTTCCCCTTCGAGAGCGAACTCGTGCTCGCGAAGGATCCCGATACGGGCGAGTGGGGGCTGCGCTTCGAGTTTGAGGAGCGTCCCGAGATCGACGCGACCGAGCTCGCCTCGGCGCCGGTCGTGGGCGACTGCCCGCTCTGCCGCGGCCGCGTGGTGGACATCAACGACACCTACGTCTGCGAGCACGCCGTGAACGAACCGCGCACGTGCACCTTCCGCATGGGCAAGACCATCCTTCAGCGCACGATCTCCCACGAGGAGATCGCTACGCTGCTCGCCGAAGGGCGCACGCCGCTCATCAACGACTTCATCTCGAAGCGCACCAACCGGCCCTTCAAGGCCTACCTCGTCTGGGATCCGAAGAAGAAGACGGTCGGCTTCGAGTTCGAGAAGCGCGAGAAGGAGTCCAAGGAGGGCGAGGAGACGGCCGCCCCCGCGGAGGCCGCCGCCGAGGAGAAGAAGCCCGCGCGCCGCACGGCCGCGAAGAAGGCCGCCCCGGCGAAGAAGAGCTCGACCTCGACCCGCCGCAAGCGCGTCTCCGAAGAGTGACGGCGCTTCGGGCGCACCCATGAAAAATCCCGCGCGGCCCTACCGGCCGGCGCGGGATTTTTTTCTTGAGCACGAGGGTCCCGAGAGATCAGCCGGCGTCGGCGGGCTTTTCCGCGGGCTTCTCCGCAGGCTTCTTCTTCGTGCGGGTGACGAGCACCTGATCGATCTTGTTGTTGTCCACGTCCATCACCTCGAACGTGTAGTCGGCGAGCACGACCTTGTCGGTGCGCTTCGGAATCTTGCGCAGCATGTACATCATGAAGCCCGCCACCGTCTCGTAGGCGCTGTCTTCGGGCAGCTCGTCGATCTCGAGCGCATGCTCGAGGTCGTCGATCGGCGTGGCGCCGTCCACGAGCCACGTGTCGTCGTCGCGTTGGATGATCTGCACGTCGTCCTCGTTCGTGACGAGGTCGCCCATCACCGTGGACATGATGTCGTTGATCGTGATGATGCCCACGACGAGCGCGTACTCGTTGAGGATCACCGCGAAGTCGGAGTGCGTGCGCTGGAAGACGTCGAGCACTTCGGAGAGCGTAAGCGAGTCGGGGATGAACTGCACGCCCTGCAGGAGCTCGGGGTCCTGGAAGACGATCGGGCGCTCCTCGAGCACGCGGCGCAGCAGGTGCTTGGAGTCCACGAAGCCCACGACGTGGTCGAGGTCCTTGTCGCAGACGAGGAAGCGGTTGTAGGGCACGGTGGCGATCTTCGCGCGGATGCTCTCGTCGGTCTCGTCGAGCGTGAAGTAGACGATGCTCTCGCGCGCCGTCATGGCCGAGGGAACGAGGCGGCTCTCCAATTCGAAGACGTTCTGGATCACCGTCTCCTCCTCGGGGGCGATCACGCCCGCCGCGGTGCCCGCGCCCACCTGCGCGAGGATGTCCTCGGAGGTGATGGTCTCCTGGCGCTTGGTGGGCATGCCGAGCGAGCGGATGCAGGCGTCCGAGAGGCGCTCGAGCACGAAGACGATCGGGCGGAGCAGCTTGATGATGACGTTCATCGGGCGCACGACGAACATGGCGATCGCCTCGGGACGGGCGATCGCGAGGCGCTTGGGCAGCAGGTCCGCGAAGATCACGAAGAGCGCCGTGGCGATGATGAACGAGAGGATGAAGCTCACGTTGCCCATGTCCCGGCCGGGGAGAACCTCCGCGAACAGCCAGGAAAAGAAGGGCGAGAAGGCCGCGTCGCCGATCACGCCGCCGAGCAGCGCCGTGGCGTTGATCATCACCTGCAGGGCCGAGAAGAACTGTCCCGGATGGGACTGCAGTTCAAGCACCATCGCCGCACGTCGGTCTCCGTCGTCGGCGAGCGTCTGCAGGCGCGTCTTCGACGCGGATGCGAGGGAGATCTCGGCGGAGGAGAAGAAGGCGCTGAGCACGACGAGGCACATCAGGCCGACGACTTGCGGCAGGGAATTCATAGGCAGGATAGGCAGGAGCAGGGTTGTTGATGGAGGCGTCCGGCGGCGAAGGAGGACCGCCTGGATTAGACGCAGATCATGAATTTTAGCATGAATGGACTATTAACCACCTGTTTTTTGGCGGTATTTTATGTCCGTTGGCCTCCGAACCGTCCGCCTCCCGGAAGAACTCCAGAGCGGCGCGCCCGGGCGCGCCGGCGCCGTTTCCTGTGTACACTCGCACGACCGGCCGTTCATCCGCTCCTGCGGGAGCGGACGCGCGGATCCGCCGCCGTGCCGCCGTGCCGGACGGCACCTTGAACTGGACTTCGCCTCGGAACGGAGTCCGCCGGACCGGACGCTCCGGCCCGCACACGATCAGGAAGAAAAAATGAAGATCAAGCTTCTCTCCGCCGCCGTCGCCCTCGCGGCCTGCGCCGCCGTCGCCCCCGCCCATGCGGGTGCCACGCTCGACAAGATCAAGGCGAGGGATCAGCTCGTCTGCGGCGTCAACACGTCCGCTCCGGGCTTCTCGAGCGCCGACAGCCAGGGCCGCTGGCAGGGCCTCGACGTCAACACCTGCCGCGCCGTCGCCGCTGCGGTTTTGGGCGACGCCGACAAGGTGAAGTACGTTCCGCTCTCCTCGACGCAGCACATGGCCGCGCTCGCCTCGGGCGAGATCGACATGCTCGCGCGCAACACGACCTGGACGATGACGCGCGACGCGGGCACGGCGAACGTCTTCGTCACGGTGTCCTACTACGACGGCCAGGGCTTCATGGTTCCGAAGTCCCTCGGCGTGAAGAGCGTGAAGGAGCTTGACGGCGCCACCGTCTGCGTGCAGACGGGCACCACCACCGAAAAAACCACGGCCGACTACTTCCACTCGCACGGCATGCAGTACAAGACCGTCGTCTTCGACACGACCGAAGCGACGCAGAGCGCGTTCCTCTCGGGCCGCTGCGACGTCTACACGACCGACATGTCCGACCTCGCGGGCGTGCGCACCATCGCCCAGGACCCCTCGAAGTTCGACATCCTCCCCGAGACGATCTCCAAGGAGCCCCTCGGGCCGGCCGTGCGCCGCGGCGACTGGGAGTTCTTTGAGATCGTGCGCTGGTCCTTCATGGCCTTCCTCGGCGCCGAGGAGCTCGGCGTGACGCAGGCGAACGTCGATGAGATGCGCAAGACTTCGAAGAACCCGAACGTCATGCGCCTCGTCGGTTCGGGCGAGGACATGGGCCGCATGCTCGGCCTGGACAAGGACTGGTCCTACCGTATCATTAAGCAGGTCGGCAACTACGGCGAATCCTGGACGAAGTACTTCGGTCCGGCCACGCCGCTCAACCTGCCCCGCGGCATGAACAAGCTCTGGACGGACGGCGGCCTGATGTACGCCATGCCGATCCGATAAAATGAGGCGGCGTCCGCCCCGCTAGGCCGGGGCGGATCTCGTTTCCGGGGCTCCAAGCCGTCAGCAGCTTGGGGCCTCTTCGCTTTTCCTCCTCCCGCAGTCCATGTTTGCCAGAGACTCCTTCAGCATCGTGCCGGGCGACCAGGCCTGGATCGAGCGTGAAAAGGTGCGCCGCCGGCGCGAGTACACGCTCCAGGCCGCGCTGATCCTCCTTCTCGTCGCCTTCGTCGCCGTGCTTGCGGCCAACGTCGAGGCGAACCTCGCAGCGAAGAACATCAAGAGCGGCTTCGGCTTCCTGATGAACCGCGCGGGCTTTGAGATCAGCGACCAGCTCGTCGTCTACTCCGCGAACGATCCGCTCTGGAAGGCCTTCTTCGTCGGCATCCTCAACACGCTGCGCGTCTCCGCCCTCACGATCGTCACGGCGACCGTGCTCGGCGTCGTGGTGGGCCTCATGCGCCTCTCGCGCAACGGCATCGTGCGGCTCCTCGGCGCCGCGCACGTCGAGGCGTACCGCAACATTCCGCTGCTCGTGCTTCTCCTCGCGCTCTACCTCGCCGTGACGGAGCTTCTGCCGGGCGTGCGGCAGGCCTTCCATCTGGGCGACTGGGTCTTCCTCTCGAAGACCGGGCTCCTCTACGCGGTGCCTCAGGCGCCTTGGGCGGCGGGGGCCGCGGCCGCCGCCGGACTCGTCTTCGCCTGGATCGCCGCGCGCCTCGTGCGGCGCCGCGAGACCGGGCTCGTCGCGACGACGACGGGCATCGTCGTCTTCGCGCTCGCCTTCGTGGCCGTTTGGGCCGCCTGCGGCGCGCTTTTCGGCTGGAACCATCCGCGGGCGACGCGCTTCTCCATGTCGGGCGGCGCGCAGCTCACGCCGGAATTCCTCACGCTCTGGCTCGGCCTCACGCTCTACAGCTCGGCGATGATCGCCGAGGTGGTCCGCGCGGGCGTCCTCTCCGTGCGCCCGGGACAGTGGGCGGCCGCGGCCGCGCTCGGCCTGCGCCGCACCGAGACGGTGAGCTACGTGGTCTTCCCGCAGGCGATGCGCCTCATCGTTCCGCCGCTCTCGAGCCAGTACATGACGCTCACGAAGAACTCCTCGCTCGCCGTGATGGTGGGTTATCCGGACCTCGTGAACGTCGGCACGACCGTGATGAACGTCACCGGGCAGTCGCTTGAGGTGATCTGCCTCATCATGGCGGTCTACCTCACCGTGAACCTCGTCATCTCGCTCGTGATGAACCGCTTCAACGCGCGCATCATGCGCGCGCCGCAGTAAAGGAGTCCGACATGCCGGAAGTACAGGTTGTGGGCGTGCCGGGCGGAGTCCTCGAGCGGATCCGCAGCAGCTGCTTTTATTCGATTCCCGCCGGGATCGTCTCGGTCGTTCTCGGCGCGGCGGTTCTCCTCGCGTGCGCCTGGGTCTTCAAGTGGGCCGTCTGGGACGCCGTCTGGCAGGCCGACCTCGACGCCTGCCGGCGCGCTTCGGGCGCCTGCTGGGGGTTCGTCGCCGAAAAGTGGCGCCTCATCATCTTCGGGCGCTTCCCCTATGAGCTGCAGTGGCGTCCGGCCGTCGCCACCATTCTCATCGTGCTGATGCTCTGCGTCAGCGCGCTGCCCGCGCTCTGGACGCGCCGCGGCGCGCGGTTCATCCTCTGGGGTTGGGTTGCCGCCTTCGCGGTCTTCTTCACGTTGATGACCGGCGGCGTCTTCGGGCTCGAGCCGATCAGCACGGACATGTGGGGCGGCCTTCCGCTCACGGTGATCCTCACGCTGCTCGGCATGGCGGCCTCCTCGCCGATCGGCATCCTCCTCGCGATCGGGCGCCGCAGCCGGCTGCCGATCGTCTCCGCGCTCTCCACGGGCTACATCGAGCTCGTGCGCGGCGTGCCGCTCATCACGGTGCTCTTCGTCGCCTCCTTCGTCTTCCCGCTCCTGCTGCCCGAATGGCTCAAGGCGGACGCTTTCTGGCGCGTCGCCGTCGGCATCACGCTCTTCCAGGCGGCCTACACGGCCGAGACGGTGAGGGGCGGCCTGCAAACCATTCCCCGGGGGCAGTTCGCCGCCGCGCGCTCGCTCGGCCTCACCGAGCGGCAGTGCTACGTGCACGTCATCCTGCCTCAGGCTCTGGTCGCGATCATCCCGGCCTTTGTCAACAGCCTGCTCTCTTGCTTCATGGACACCTCGCTCGTGATGGTGGTGTCGATGTACGACCTCACGGGTAGCCTCAAGCTCGCGTTGGGCGACGCGCACTGGCGCCCCTACTTCATCGAGGGCTACGCCTTCATCGCGCTCGTCTACTTCTCCTCGAGCTTCATCATCTCGCGCTACAGCCAGTGGCTCGAGGGGCGCCTGCGCGGACCGCAGCGTCGCTGAATCTTTTGAACGGACACCATTGCGTCATGAAGTTTCACGAACACATCATCCGCGCCTCCATTCCGGAGCTTCCCTTCCAGCTCACGCGTGAAGCGCTCGCGCGCGGCATCGCCGGCTTCGCCCGACATCCCGAGCACTACATCGAGGAGGTGAGCGGCTCGCGCATCACCTCGTCCGAGACGGTCGGCGCCGAGCCCGGGTCGGTCGTCTTCGGCCGGGAGATCCGCTTCGGCGCGCTCGTCTTCGAGGAGCGCATCGAGCTCACCGCCGCGGGTGACTACCGCGCGCACGTCGAGGCCGACGGCCCGCGGCCCGCTTCTGACTTCACGATGACCATCGAGGAGCCCGAGCCGGGCTCGCTTTTCGTGCGCTTCACCTATCACGAGGACCGGCCCGAGGCGCCCGAGACGTCGCTCGAAGAGCGTCAGCTCGCGCAGCTGCGCCGCCTCGCCTACGAGAGCAAGGACCGCAGCATCCTCTCGAAGATCCTCGAGGATCTCATCGAGGAGCACGCCTCCGGCCGTCCGGCCTGAGCGCTCCCCCAGGCACTCCCTTCGAAGGCCTTGCGCCTTCATCGTCAACGCGCCCGCAGGAGGTCCGCCCTCCCGGGCGCTTCTTGTCCTCCGCAACACCCGCACGCATCCATGACAGAAATGCTTCCCGCGCGCATCTGCGCCCGCATCGCCGAAGAGATCTCCTGCCGGCCGCATCAGGTGGAGGCCGCCGCCAGACTGCTCGACGACGGCGCCACCGTTCCCTTCATCGCCCGCTACCGCAAGGAGGCGACGGGGGGACTCGACGACGCGCAGCTGCGCACGCTCGAGGAGCGCCTCGTCTACCTGCGCGAGCTTGAGGACCGCCGCGACGTCGTGCTCGCCGCCGTCGAGACGGCCGGCAAGCTCACCGACGAACTGCGCGCCTCGATCGAGGCGGCCGACACGAAGCAGGCCCTCGAGGACCTCTACGCGCCCTACAAGAGCCGCCGGCGCACGCGCGCCGTCATCGCCCGCGAGGCCGGGCTCGAACCGCTCGCCGACCGGCTTCTCGCCGACCGCTCGCTCGATCCCGCCGCCGAGGCGGCCGCCTTCGTCAACGCCGAGGCGGGCTTCGCCGACGCCGCCGCGGTGCTCAACGGCGCCCGCGACATCCTCGCCGAGCGCTTCAGCCTCGACGTCGAGGTGCGCGAGGCGCTGCGCGCCTTCATGGCGAACCGCGGCGAACTGGTGAGCCGCGTGGTCGAGGCCGAAAAGGACAAGGCGGAGAAGTTCCGCGACTACTTTGACTACCGCGAACGGCTCGACAAGATCCCCTCGCACCGCGCGCTCGCCGTTCTGCGCGGCCGCCGCGAGGGGTTTCTCTCCGTCGCCGTGGGGCTCTCGCCCGAGGAGGAGGCGCTCACGCCCCATCCGGCCGAGGCGCGGCTCGCCGATGCGCTCGGCATCCGCCGCACGGGGCGCGCCGCCGACGAGTGGCTCCTCTCGGTCGTGCGTTGGACGTGGCGCGTGAAGTCGCGCCTCGCCATTGAGACGGACCTGCTCGAGGAGCTTCGCGAGCGCGCCGAAGACACGGCGATCACCGTCTTCGGCGACAACCTGAGGGATCTGCTTCTCGCCGCCCCTGCGGGGCACCACACGGTCGTGGGGCTCGATCCGGGCTTCCGCACCGGTGTGAAGACCGCGGTGATCGACGCCACGGGCCGCGTGCTCGCCCACGACGTGCTGATGATGCACCGCTCGGAAGGCGAGAAGGAGACGGCCAAGCTCAAGCTCGCCGCCCTCGTCACGCGCTACAAGGCCGCCTTCGTCGCGATCGGCAACGGCACGGCGAGCCGCGAAACCTCCGCCGTCGTGGGCGAGGTGTTCCGCGAGCATCCTGAGGCGAAGTGCGTGCGCGTCATCGTGAGCGAGGCGGGCGCCTCGGTTTACTCCGCTTCGGAGCTCGCGGGCGAGGAGCTCCCCGGACTCGACGTGAGCTACCGCGGCGCCGTCTCGATCGCGCGCCGCCTGCAGGATCCGCTCGCCGAGCTCGTCAAGATCGACCCGAAGGCGATCGGCGTCGGCCAGTATCAGCACGACGTGGACCACCAGAAGCTCGAGCGCCGTCTCTCGGCCGTGGTCGAGGACTGCGTGAACTTCGTCGGCGTGGACGTCAACACGGCGAGCCCGCAGCTCCTCTCGCACGTGGCGGGCCTCACGCGCCGCGTCGCGCAGGAGATCGTCGCCTACCGCGAGGCGAACGGCGCCTTCCGCGACCGGGAGGCCCTGAAGTCGGTGCCCTATCTCGGCGCCGCACGCTTCCTGCAGGCGGCGGGCTTCCTGCGCATCCACCGCGGCGCCAACCCCTTGGACGGCACGGGCGTGCATCCCGAGTCCTACGGCCTCGTCGCTCGCATGGCCCGGCAGCTCGGCCTCGGGAGCGTGCGCGAACTCATGGGCAACGAGGCGCTGCTGCGCCGCATCCGCCCGCAGGACTTCGCCGACGACAAGTTCGGCGCGCCCACGGTGATCGACATCATCCGCGAGCTTGAGAAGCCCGAGCGCGATCCGCGCGCGGAGTTCAAGACTGCGGAGTTCAAGGACGAGATCCAGACGATCGAGGACCTGCGTCCGGGCATGAAGCTCGAGGGCGTCGTCAACAACGTCGCCGCCTTCGGTGCCTTCGTGGACGTGGGCGTGCACGTCTCGGGCCTCGTGCACGTCTCCGCGCTCGCCGACCACTTCGTCAAGGATCCACGCGACGAGGTGCGCGTCGGGCAGGTCGTGCGCGTCACCGTCCTAGACGTGGACGTGCCGCGCCAGCGCATCTCGCTCTCGATGCGCTCGGACGGCGCGGCCGGTCCCCAGCCGGGCGCGGCGCGCGGTGCGCGTCGGGGTGGCAGGAAGGAGGATGCCGGCAAGCCCTCGCAGACGGCGCTCGGCGCCGCCTTCGCCGGCTTGAAGCGCGGCCGATGAAGCGGCGAAGCCCCCGGAGCGCCGCAGCGCGGTCCGGGGGCTTCGCCTTCAAAAGGGAGGCCAAGCGGGGACGTCAGTCCTGCTTCTCTTCGATCTGCGCTTCGTGGGGTTCGGGTTCGGGGGTGCCGCTCACCCAGCGTTCACCGAGCTCCATGAGCGCGTTGAGGATGATCGCGCCGAAGGTCGCCGTGCCGATGCCGCCCAGGGTGAAGTTTCCGAGGTGGATCGTGAAGTCGCCCGCACCGAGGATGAGCGTCACGGCGGCGACGATCAGGTTGCGGTTGTCGCCGAAGTTGACGTGGTTCACCACCCAGACGCGGGCGCCCGCGACGGCGATCAGGCCGAAGACCACGATCGAGGTGCCCCCGAGGATCGGCTGCGGAATCGTCTGGATCACGGCGCCGAACTTGGGCGAGAAGCCGAGGATGATCGCGAAGACCGCGGCGACCGGGAAGAGCAGCGTCGAGTAGACGCGCGTCGCGGCCATCACGCCGATGTTTTCGCCGTAGGTCGTCACGCCCGTGCCGCCGAAGCTCGCCGAGAACATCGTCGCGATGCCGTCGCCGAGGAAGGCGCGGCCCATGTACGGGTCGAGGTTGCGGCCCGTCATGGCCGTCACCGCCTTGATGTGGCCGAGGTTCTCGCCCACGAGGATGATCACCACCGGGGCGATGAGCGTGATCGCCGAGGTCGTGAAGACCGGGGTCTCAAAGTGTGGAATGCCGAACCAGGCCGCCTCGCCGATCTTGGCGAAGTCGATCGGCGCGCCGAGGCCGAGGCCGTTCGTGAGCACGGCGTAGATCGCGTAGGAGAGGCCGAGGCCCACGAGGATGAGGAGCTTCTGCACGAGGCCGCGCGTGTAGACGGCCACGCCGCCCACGCAGATCACGGTGAGGATGGCGATCCAGGCGTCGAAGTCCGTCGGACCGACGCTCTTGACGGCCGTCGGGGCGAGGTTGAGGCCGATCACGGCGACCACGGCGCCGGTGACCACGGGCGGCATGAGCCGCTCGATCCACTTCACGCCCGTGCTCATGACGATCAGGCCGACGGCGCAGTAGATGAGGCCGCAGACGATGATGCCGCCCAGGGCGACCGGGATGTTCGGGTTGTGGCCGGAGCCGGCGACGTAGCCCGTCGCCGCGATCACCACGCCGATGAAGGCGAAGGAGCTGCCGAGGTAGCTCGGTACGTGCCCGCCCACGAGCACGAAGAAGATGAGCGTGCCGAGGCCGCTCATCAGAATCGCGAGGTTCGGGTCGAAGCCCATGAGAAGCGGCGCGAGAACGGTGGAGCCGAACATGGCGACGACGTGCTGCACGCCGAGCGCGAGCGTCTGCCCGGCCGAGAGACGTTCGTCGGGCGCGATGATGCCGGAAGTCTTCAGCTTCCAGGAGGGGAAGTAGCTCATCGAAAGTAATCCTCTGATGCGGATGCACAAACGGCTTCATTCTAATGACGCCGGTAACGAATTGTTTCGTGCGGTCCCGCACGACTTCTCGGGGCGCCGCCCGGGCGCCCCGTTCGCCCGGAACCCGCGGAATTTGCGACTAAAATGAGCGCCTTTCCCCTCCCGGCGCTCTCCGCAGGCGCCGGACAAACCTCCTTTTCTCGCTCTCCACGCATGACGAGTCCCAATCCGGCGCTCGTGCGGGACGTTGCAGAACGCCGCACCTTCGCCATCATCTCCCACCCTGACGCCGGCAAGACGACGCTCACGGAAAAACTTCTGCTTTTCGGCGGCGCCATTCAGATGGCCGGCGCCGTCAAGGGCCGCAAGGCCTCCCGCCACGCCACTTCGGACTGGATGGAGGTCGAGAAGCAGCGCGGCATTTCGGTGACGAGCTCGGTGATGCAGTTCCATTACCGCGACCACGTGATCAACCTGCTCGACACCCCGGGCCACGAGGACTTCTCGGAAGACACCTACCGCGTGCTCACGGCCGTCGATGCGGCGGTGATGGTGATCGACGCGGCCAAGGGCGTCGAGGCGCAGACCATCAAGCTCCTTGAGGTCTGCCGCATGCGCCGTACGCCGATCATCACCTTCATCAACAAGTTCGACCGCGAGGTGCGCGATCCGCTCGACCTGCTGAGCGAGATCGAGCACGTGCTCAAGCTCCAGTGCTGCCCGATCACCTGGCCGATCGGCATGGGCAAGACCTTCAGAGGCGTCTTCTCGCTGCTGAAGAACCACCTCGTGCGCTTCACGCCGGGCGAGGACCGCCTGACGGCCGACCGCGAGCTCATCGAGGGGCTCGACAACCCCGAGCTCGACGAGCTCTATCCGATGGAGATGCCCTACGTGCGCGAGTCGATCGAGCTCGTCGAGGGCGCGACCGAACCCTTCTCGCTCGAGAAGTTCCTCGCGGGCGAGCAGAGCCCGGTCTTCTTCGGTTCCGGCGTGAACAACTTCGGCGTCGAGGACGTGCTCAACGCTCTCGTGGACTGGGCGCCCGCGCCGCAGCCGCGCGACGCCGGCGTGCGCATGGTCGAGCCGACCGAGACGCCCTTCACCGGGTTCGTCTTCAAGATCCAGGCCAACATGGATCCGCGCCACCGCGACCGCATCGCCTTCTTCCGCGTCTGCTCGGGCCGCTATCAGCCCGGCATGAAGGTGAAGCACTGCCGCGAGGACCGCGAGATGAAGATCCCCAACGCGCTCACGTTCATGGCGCAGGACCGCGTCATCATGACCGACGCGGTGGCGGGCGACATCATCGGCATCTACAACCACGGGCAGCTGCACATCGGCGACACGCTCACCGAGGGCGAGCGCCTGCAGTTCACCGGCATCCCGAACTTCGCGCCGGAGCTCTTCCGCGCCGCGCGCAGCAAGGACCCCTTCAAGGCGAAGCAGCTCCAGAAGGGCCTGCAGGAGCTCGGCGAAGAGGGCGCCATTCAGGTCTTCACCGGCGAATTCGGCAACATCCTCCTCGGCGCCGTCGGTCAGCTGCAGTTCGAGATCGTCGCGCAGCGCCTCGCCGACGAGTACAAGGTCGATGCGCTCTACGAGTCCACCGACGTCTCGACGGCGCGCTGGCTCTCGTTCCCCGACGACAAGACTAAGCGCGAGTTCGAGGCTGAGCAGGGCGCGCGCCTCGCGACCGACGTCAACGGCAACCAGGTCTACCTCGCCACGTCGATCTACAACCTCGAGACCACGATGAAGCACTGGCCTCAGGTGACGTTCCACACGACGCGCGAGATGAACCAGACGTTCTGATGTCCCGCAGCGGTTCCTGAAGACGAGAAAGCCCGGAGTGAT